>NZ_BLTE01000010.1 GCF_013019105.1 Fundidesulfovibrio magnetotacticus | reverse complement strand
GCCTCCGGCCAGGACCTGAGGCTGCTGATAAAGTCGGCTTTGCGGCTTTTTCAGCAGCCCTGCGCGAAGCGCAGCCTGGAGCAGGGCGGCTTTGCCGCCTGCGCGAAGAAATGCGCCCTTCGGGGATTGCATTGCCGCGCCGCACGACGTATCGTCGATCAGCACCCGTTCCGCACGGGTCCATCCATCGATCCATGCAGGCGCTTAATGGGATACAGGAAGCCTTCCGTTCTTTCGGCCCGAATCATCAACTGCCTCCAGACCATTCTGGAACTGGAACCCATGTTGCGTTCCATCGATTCTGGGCAGCTTCTTCTCTCGGAGTTCAAAACGCTCAAAGCGTTTCTCAAGGAAATGGACGCCATAGCTCTTGACGAGGACGATGTTGAGCGGATAGAGACCGCCACGGAACGATTCCTCCAGGAACTCCGAATTCCCGTGGCCCGTTCCCGCGACGACGCACCAAAAAACATGACGCTCCAATAGGCCTACTTCATGCGGCGATTGCTCCTGGCACTCATCCTGACTTGCAACGCCATTCTGCTATACAATCTCATCTGGAGCGATAAAGGCGTCTTCGCCTACCTCGACCTCAAGAATCACCAGAAACAGCTCAAGGTGAGGCTTGAGAGCCTGGCCGGCCGTTCGCTGGATCTGAGCCAGGAAATCCGCTGGCTCAAGTCCGACCGCGCCTTCACGGAAAAAATGGCCCGGGCGCACGGCAACTACCTGAGAGACAACGAGATCATCTATCTGTTCCCAGGGCGATCCCCTGAAGGAAGTGTGGGCGATGACATCAAAAATTGATTTCTATCGCGAGGTTCTCGCCGACGACCCCAACTCCCGGGTCTTCTTCCCCCTGGCCAAGATGCTCGCGGAACAGGGCGAAACCGAGGAAGCCGTGGACGTGCTGCGGGCCTCCATCGCCTTCCACCCCGGACACCAGGAGGCAAGGTTCCTCCTGGTTGAGCTGTGCTCGCGCCTGGGCCGCGACGAGGAAGCCGCGACAGCCTTCGAAGGGCTTTCCTCGCTGCTCTCCAATTACCCTTCCGTGTGGACCCTCTGGGCCTCCAAGGCCACCGGGCTCTCCCGGGATTCCGCCCTGGCCCTGCGCTTCCTTGCCCTTGCCCTCGCGGGACGCGAGGTTTCCTGGCTGGAGGTGCTGGAGAAGGGCCTGGGCTCCACCTCCGCCGCACCCGCGCCGGCGCAGACCCGGGACAAGGCCGACGCCGAAGAGGCGACACCCCAGCCCGGAGACGATTTCAGCCTGCGCGGCGCGGGCGAGGTGATGGCCCTCACGCAGCACCTGGACGCGCCCGGAAAGCGCACTCCGCCCCAGCCCGAATGCGTCCAGGCGGCCTCGGCAAGCGTCAAGACCCGCACCATGGCCGAACTGCTGGCCAGCCACGGCGACTACGCCTCTGCCCTTGAAATCTACGGCGAACTGTGCCGCCTGGCCTCCACCAGCCAGGACCGCGCCATCCTCGAAACCCGCATGGCCGAGCTGAAGGCCCTGATGGAATCCGGCAGCGCCGCGCCCAAACCCCAGGCCGCCGCTCCGGCTAAAGCCAAAGTCAAGCTCGTGAGCATGCTCGAAGCCCTGGCCAACCGCCTGGACGCGCGCGCCACCGCCTGAGCCGCTTGAAATCCCCCGTGGCAGGGAGTACACCTCCCCGTCGCGGGGGGAGCCCCGCCATTCATCCGACAACAAGGAACGCCCACATGTCCAAGCGCGTCTTCCTGGTCCTGCTGGCCTGCGCACTGTTCGCCCTGCCCGGGTGCGACACGGTCAAGCCCTACGTGAAAAGCTCCAAACGCTTCTACAAAGACTGGATCAACACCGATCCCACCATAGATCTACAGAACCCGGGCATCTCGGACCCCTCCGTGCGCAAGCTGGCCAACCTCTTCACCCCCGTGGACGAGCGCATGGAGTTCCTCGTGCGTTCGCTTTCCGCCCAGGACCTGCCCCCCAACGAGGAGTGGTGCCAGGGACTGATGGAAGCCTTCCCCTGGCTCTCGGGCGTGGCCGTGCTCACGGATTCAGGCTCGGTGGCCCTCAAGCTGCCCAGCTTTTCCATGAAGGCCGTGGACTTCGCCCCCCTGATGGATCTCGGCAGCCGCTACAAGGAACGCAAGATGGCCGCCTACGTGGCCGCTTCCGAGCTGGGGGCCGAGGTCATGATCGCCAAGCCCCTCTACATCGACAGCGAATTCAAGGGCGTGCTCGTGGCCCACTTCGACATGGGCGCGCTGACCAAGCTCTCCCCCGAACCGGGCCAGCTCATGGTGCTCACTCCCGGTTCGGTTCTCTGGGGCGGCGACGACACGGCCGCAGCCGAGACACTGGCCAAGCTCAACTGGAAGAACCTCCTCAAGAGCGAGGTCACCGGCGAATACAAGATCGGCGGCACATCCTATCTCTGGCAGGCGCGGTTTTTGGCCCAGGAGCGTCTGGTCTATGCCGTGGCCGCCGCCAAGCCCGAGCCCAAGCAGGCCAAGCCAGAACCCCAGCCGACGCCCAAAGCCGAAACGCCCGCCGGGGCCAACCCCACGCCCGCAACCCAGGAATAAGGAGCCAGCGCCATGCGCCAGGTCACGGTCACGGAACACCTTCTCCTGCACCAGAAGGAATCGCCCATGGCCACGGGGCGGTTCACGTCGCTGCTCAACGAACTGATCCTTTCGGCCAAGATCATCTCCCGCGAGGTGAACAAGGCGGGGCTCGTGGACGTGCTGGGCCTCACGGGCGAGATCAACGTCCAGGGCGAGGCCGTGCGCAAGCTCGACGAGTACGCCAACTCCGTGCTCATCCACCGCATGCAGCGCGCGGGCGTGCTCTGCGCCATCGGCAGCGAGGAAAACGCCGACCTGGTGGAGATTCCCGACCACCTGCCCAAGGGCGACTACATCCTCATCTTCGACCCCCTGGACGGGTCCACCAACATCGACGCCAACGTCAACGTGGGCACCATCTTCTCCATCCTCAAGCGCAAGGAGAAGAGCGAGTGCTCCGCCAGGCTCTGCGAGGTGCTCCAGAAGGGCGCCGAACAGGTGGCGGCGGGCTATTTCCTCTACGGCACCTCCACCATGATGGTCTACACCACCGGGCGCGGCGTGCACGGCTTCACCCTGGACCCCAGCGTGGGCGAGTTCCTGCTCTCGCACCCGGACATCAAGACCCCCGAGAAGGGCAAGATCTACTCCGTCAACGAGGGCTACTGGCACTACTGGGACGAAGCCACCCGCGAAGTGGTGGACTACTTCAAGAACCCGGCCCTCAACGGCCGGGGCAAGCCCTACTCCCAACGCTACATCGGCTCTCTGGTGGCGGACTTCCACCGCAACCTGCTCTACGGCGGCATCTTCCTCTATCCCGCCGACATGCAGGACCCCAAGAAGCCCAAGGGCAAGCTGCGCCTGATGTGCGAAGCCAGCCCCCTGGCCTTCATCTGCCGCGAGGCGGGGGGCGCGTCGTCCGACGGCGAGCGCGACATCCTCGACATCGAACCCTCCGAACTCCACGAGCGCGTGCCGCTGTTCATTGGCAGCAAGAAGGACGTGGCGATGGTGGAGGAGATCTACCGCAAGCACAAGCGATGATCTGCCTGGGGCTGGAGACTTCCTGCGACGAGACCGCCCTGGCCCTGGTGTCGGGGGGGCGTCTCCTGGGACAGGCGCTCTCCAGCCAGGAGGACCTCCACGCCGTGTTCGGCGGCGTGGTTCCGGAGCTGGCCTCTCGCGAGCACCAGCGCAAGGCCGCGTCGCTCTTCCGGCTGCTGCTCCAGCGCACGGGCATGGACCCGAAACGCATCGGAGCCGTGGCCGTGGCGCGCGGGCCAGGGCTGCTCGGCAGCCTCCTGGTGGGCGTTAACCTTGCCAAGGGGCTGGCGCTCGGCCTGGGCGTGCCCCTGGTCGGCGTGAACCATCTGCACGCGCACCTCACGGCCGCCGGACTGGAGCGCGAGCTGGAGTTTCCCTCGCTGGGCCTGCTCATCTCGGGCGGCCACACCCACCTCTACCGCATGGAGTCCCCCATGGACTTCACCCTCCTGGGGCGCACCCTGGACGACGCCGCGGGCGAGGCCCTGGACAAGTCGGCCAAGATGGTCAACCTGCCCTATCCGGGCGGTAAGCACATCGACCTGCTGGGCAGGGGCGTGGAACCAGAGCGCGACCTTTTTCCCCGGGGCAACGTGAACAATCCGGGGCTCGACTTCAGCTTCAGCGGCCTCAAAAGCTGCGTGGCGCGTCACGTGGCGGCCCACCCGGAACTTCGCCTGGAGAGCCTGCCGGAAGGCCCCCTGGAGGACGCCCCCGAGGGGTTGCGCCGCTTCTGCGCCAGCGTGAACTGGGCCGTGGCCGACACCCTGCGCATCAAATCCGGCCGGGCCATGGACGCCCACCCCGACGCCCGACGCCTGGTGGTGGCCGGAGGCGTGGCCGCCAACTCCATGATCCGCGCCCTCCTGGAAGCCGCCTGCGCCGAGCGTGGCGTGGAGGCCGTGTTCCCCTCGCCGGATCTCTGCACCGACAACGCGGCCATGGTCGCCTGGCTGGGCGAGCGTCTCGCCCTGGCGGGCCTGCGCCACGGGCTGGACCTCGAGGCCATTCCCCGGGGGCGCCCCGTGCCGCTCGACTATTCACGCTGATTTGTGTAGGCGGGAAGTAGTATGAAATCCCCCCGGAACTGCCTCGTACACGGCGAAGAAGGCCAATTCCGACTGGACGGCCTCTCGGGGCAGTTGGTCAAGATCGGGCTGGCCCTTTCCAGCACGCGGGAACTGGGCGAGCTTCTGGAGCTGGTGCTTTTCGAGGCTCGCAAGATGACCGGGGCCGACGCGGGCTCGGTCTATCTGCTGGAAGGCAACGTCCTGCGCTTCGAGACCAGCCACAACCAGACCCTCTTCGACCGCCTGGGAGAACCAAACGTCCGGGCCATGTTCAAGCGCTTCGAGCTGCCCCTGGACAGCCGCTCCATCGCGGGCCACGTGGCCATGAGCAAGGAGATCCTGAACATCCCCGACGTGAACCGCATCCCGGAAGAAGCTCCCTACAGTTTCAACGCCAACTGGGACAAGGCCAACGACTACCGGTCCATGTCCATGCTGGTCGCCCCCATGGTGGACCAGGCGGGCAGGGTGGTGGGGGTGATCCAGCTCATCAACGCCATGTGCGGGGAGAGCGTGGTGCCCTTCGACCCCAGCTACAGCCCCGTGGTGGCGGCCTTCGCCTCCCAGGCGGCCGTGGCCATCGTCAATGCCAAGCTCACCAGCGATCTCCAGGACGCCTGGCTCGACAGCATCTTCCGCCTTGGCGTGGCGGCGGAATTCCGCGACAAGGAGACCTCCAACCACATCAAGCGCGTCAGCGAGTATTCCGTGCTCCTGGGCAGGCACATGGGCATGGAGGGCGAGGAGCTCGAACACCTGCGCTGGGCCGCCGCCATGCACGACTGCGGAAAGCTCGGCATCCCTGATTCCATCCTGCACAAGCCCGGCCAGCTCACCCCCGAGGAGCGCTCCACCATGGAGTACCACACGCTCATCGGCGCGCTGATCCTCAAAGGGGGCTCCAACCCCCTGCTCAAGGCCTCGCAGGTGGTGGCGCTGAGCCACCACGAAAAATGGGACGGCTCGGGCTATCCCAGGGGTCTGGCGGGAGAAGACATCCCGCTGGCGGGACGCATCGTGGCCGTGGCCGACGTCTTCGACGCGCTCAGTTCGCGGCGGGTGTACAAGCCCGCCTTCCCCATGGAGAAGGTGGTGGATATCCTGGCCCAGGAGTCGGGTCGGCACTTCGATCCCAGGCTTGTGGGCGTGCTTTTCGAGCATCTTGACGCCATGGATTCCATCCGCCACACCTACCTGGACACCGACGCCGATTTCGAAAAATTCAGGAATTATTCACTTCTCAAAATCGAGGACGTTCTGTAAGAACCAAGCAGTCCGGGCGTTCGCGCCCTGGATCGCCGCATCACGCGGAGCGGGTCCTCGCCCCGCGGCCAAGCCACCAAAGGAGATTACCAGATGGCCATCCAAGTCACCGACGCGAATTTCGAAGAAGAAATCCTCAAGTGCCAGCTTCCCGTGCTGGTGGATTTCTGGGCCCCCTGGTGCGGTCCGTGCCGGGCCATGGGTCCGGTGATCGATGAACTGGCCAACGAGTTCACCGGCCAGGTGAAAGTGGCCAAGATGAACGTGGACGAAAACCCCTCCACGCCCAGCAAGTATGGCATCCGCGCCATCCCCACCCTGATCCTGTTCAAGGCCGGCGAAGTGGTCGAGCAGATCACCGGGGCTGTCTCCAAATCCTCCATCAAGGACATGATCAGCCAGAAGGCTCTGTAGTCCATGAAGTCTTTCGACGCCGTGGTCATCGGGGGAGGGCCGTCGGGCATGACGGCCGCCCTCTACCTGGCACGCTCCGAGCTTACCGTGGCCCTCGTGGAAAAGCTTTCCCCGGGCGGCCAGGTGCTCATGACCCACTTCATCGAGAACTATCCCGGATTCCCCGAGGGCATCGAAGGGTGGAAGCTGGCGGACATTTTTGCCAAGCATCTGGAGGCCTACCCGGCCATCGCCCGCCTGGGCGACGAGGTCCGCGCCATCGAACCCAAAGAGGGCGCACACCGCATCCGGGTCGGCGACGAATGGATCGAGGCCCGTGCCGTCATCATCGCCACGGGAGCGCGCTACAAGCAGGCGGGCATCCCCGGCGAGCGGGAGCTTCTGGGCAAGGGCGTCTCCTACTGCGCCCTGTGCGACGGGAACTTCTTCAGAGGCCAGGACGTGGCGGTGATCGGAGGCGGCAACTCCGCCCTCGAGGAATCGCTCTACCTGTCCAGGATCGTGGGCAAGGTCCACCTCATCCACCGGCGCGACGATTTCCGCGCCACACGCTGCTACCAGGAACGTTGCGAGATCAACCCGGCCATCCACCTCCTGCGTTCCACGGTGGTGGAGGAGATTCTCGGCGTCGACAAGGTCGAGGGGGTGCTCACACGCAACCTCAAAACCGGCGAGGCCGGGCGCCTGGACGTGCAGGGCGTGTTCGTCTTCGTGGGCTACGAGCCACAGGGCGGATTCTTCCCCACGGACATGGAACTCGACGATATGGGCTTCATCATCACGGACCAGAACTATCGCACCAGCATCCCGGGCATCTATGCCGCCGGGGACGTGCGTTCCAAGAACGTGCGCCAGGTCGCCACCGCCGTGGGCGACGGGGCCGGAGCGGCCAGCACGGTCATCACCTATTTGGAGACATTGGGCCACTAGCAAACAGGCTCACACACCCATGACCAGATCCCATTTCCTGCGCGCCGGATGCCTGGCGCTCGTGCTGTTCGGTCTTTCCGGTTGCGGCTTCATCGACTATTTCTTCCTCCCTCCACCCGATGACACCGCCCAGGAACTCTGGGAGGCGGGCCGCGAGGCCATGCGGGAGAAGCGCTACACCCAGGCGCAGGAATACTTCCTGAAGCTTAAGGACCGCTACCCCTTCAGCCCCTACACCCCCGACGGCCTCATCGGCCTGGGCGACGCCTACTTCATGGACGAAAAGTTCGTGCAGGCCACCGATGCCTACAAGGAATTCGAGGCGTTGCACCCGCGCCACGAGCAGATCCCCTACGTGCTCTACCAGATCGGCGTGTCCACCTTCCGCAGACTCGAATCCATCGACCTGCCCCAGGACGGACTCGGCGAGGCCATCCAGTACTTCACCATCCTTCGCGACGCCTACCCCAACACCGAATGGGGCAAGGACGCCCAGGAATGGATCGTGAAGTGCCGCACCCGCATGGCCGCCCACGAGATCTTCGTGGCCGACTTCTACTGGAACTCGGGCCGTTTCGGGGCCGCTTGGCGACGCTACATGTTCGTGGCCGAAAACTTCAAGGACCTGCCGGAAATCTTCAAATACTCCAAGGAAAGAGCCCAGCTCTCCTACCTGGAGTACCAGAAGACGCTCACCGAGTCCGAGCGCAGGGAAGTGGAAGGCAGCTGGCGCAACTTCATGAAATGGCTTTAACGGACAGGGCGGCCTGAGGGCCGCCTCAGCTTGATGACAAACCCCGAAGAGGGGTTTGTAAGAGCCGCTAACGGGCGGCAAAGCCGCCCTGCTCCAGGCTGCGCTTCGCGCAGGGCTGCTGAAAAAGCCGCAAAGCCGACTTTATCAGCAGCCTCGGGCGGCCCGAGGGCCGCCTTTCCACTTGTTTCCCGCCCGGACGCAGCCCGTCCGGGCGGTCCTTTTCCGGCGGCCCGCCCAGGGCGCGGCCACCAAGGGAATCAAGCCCCGCCATGATCGAGGACTACACCCCGACCCTCACAGTCCCCCAGTCGCTTGAGGCCCGTCGCGTGCCGGACTCCCGCTTCGCCAGGGCCTACGCCCGCACCGGCGACCGGGGCAGGGCGATCGTCAAGTCGGCCATCGCCGCCCTCTATGAAGCCCGCGAACCATCGCGCGGGGTGCGCGGCGAAAGCACGGCGCATCACGCCGCTGGCCGCCGCACCCTCCGCACGGCGCCCAGGCCGTGGTTCCTGCTGGCCCTGGACCCCCAGGCGCACTCTCCCATCCAGCTCGCGGCCGCCGTGGTTCCGGCTGTATCGGCGCGCGCGGAGCTTATCCTGGCGGCACGCCCGGCGGGGAAGGGCGGCTGGCCCGACGCCCAACTGGCGGCCCTGGAACTCTGCGGCGTGGAGCACGTGTTTTCGCCCTCGACCATGGCCCTGCGCCATGGCATCGTAGAGTTGGCCGAAGCCAGCGGGCCGGGACTCTTGGCCTGCCTGGGCGACAGGGCCTTTTGCGACCGCCTCCTGGCGGGCCTGGACGACAGTTGCGACGTCATCCGGCTCCCCGCCCCGGCAAAGGCCGCCCTCCATGCGGACTCGGCCTGGGACCGCGAAGCCCTGGGTTTCGCCCAGCCAGGTTTGGAACTCGTGGAGTACGCCAACCCTGGCGATCCCGAGGTGTCCGGCCTGCGCGCCGCCTTCGCGCCGGACGCTTTTGCCCCGTCCGGGGCGGCGCTGATCCTGGAACCGGGGCGCGAGGCCCTGTGGGACTGGCCCCAGCTCGAAAGCGGCCTTTTCTTCACCCGAACCCTGGTCTACGGTTGATCCCATGGCGACCCACCCTCCCGGCTCCCGAAAAGGCATCGAGGCCTTGCGCAACATCGGCATCATCGCCCACATCGACGCGGGCAAGACCACGCTCACCGAACGCATCCTCTTCTACGCGGGCAAAATCCACCGCATGGGCGAAGTGCACGAAGGCACCGCCACCATGGACTACCTCCCCGAGGAGCAGGAGCGCGGCATCACCATCACCTCGGCCTGCACCACCTGCTTCTGGGATGGCCGCCAGGTGAACATCATCGACACGCCCGGGCACGTGGACTTCACCATCGAAGTGGAGCGCTCGCTGCGCGTGCTCGATGGGGCCGTGGGCGTGTTCTGCGCCGTGGCAGGGGTGGAGCCCCAGTCCGAGACGGTGTGGCGTCAGTCCGAGCACTACCGCGTGCCCAAACTGGCCTTCGTGAACAAGATGGACCGCCCGGGCGCGGATTTCGAGGCCGTGCTGGACTCCATGCGCCGCCGCCTCGGGGCCAACCCGCTGCCCGTGCAGTTTCCCCTGGGGGCAGGCGCGGATTTCTCCGGCGTGGCCGACCTGATCACCTGGGAAAAGATCACCTTCCCCGACGGTTCCCCCAATCGCGAGCCCCTCTCCGCCGCCGAAGCCGCCATGGCGGACCCCTGGCGCGTGAAGCTCCTGGAGACACTGGCCGAGCACGACGACGCCCTCATGGAGGCCTACCTGGGCGGCGAGGACATTCCGGCGGCCAACCTGCGGACCGTGCTGCGCCGCGCCTGCGTGGCGCGCGCCGTCACCCCCGTGCTGACAGGGTCTGCCCTGCGCAACGTGGGGGTGCAGCCCGTGTTGGACGCCGTGCTGGACTACCTGCCGAGCCCCCTGGACATCGCGCCGCAGGTGGGCGTCCACGCCCACACGGGCAAGTCCGTGGAGCTGCCGCCCGACCCCAAGGCCCCCCTGTCCGCCCTGGTGTTCAAGGTGATCATGGAGGCCGGGCGCAAACTGGCCCTGGCGCGGGTCTATTCGGGAACCCTGGCCGAGGGGGCGGACGCGCTCAATGCCACGCAGGGCAAGGTGGAGCGCCTGGGCAGGCTCTTCCATCTCCACGCCAGCCAGAAGGAGCCCCTTGCCAAGGCCGGGCCGGGCGAGATCGTGGCCTTGGCGGGCATGAAGCTGCCGCGCACCGGCGACACCCTCTGCGACAAGGCCCATCCGGTGCTTCTGGAGAGCATCTCCCAGTACCGCCCCGTGATTTCCATGGCCCTTGAGCCTCGCAACACCGAGGAGCTGGACCGCCTCAAGGAGGCCGTGCAGCGCGTTCTCCTGGAGGACCCCACCCTCACCCTGATCCACGACGAGGAGACAGGACAGCTGATCCTCTCCGGCATGGGCGAACTGCACCTGGACGTGGTGCTGGAGCGCATCCGGCGCGAGCACGGGCTCTCCCCGCGCGCGGGCAAGCCCCAGGTGGTCTGCCAGGAGACCGTCACGCGCGAGGCGCGCGGCGAAGCCGAATTCCACCGCGAGCTGGGCGGCCAGAAACACTACGGACAGGTGACGCTCAGCGTGGCCCCCCTGGCGCGCGAGAAGGGCCGGGAGATCCATGTGCCCATGGATGCCAAGGCCTGGCCCAAAGCCTGGCTGGACGCCGTGGCCGAGGGGCTGGAGGACGGGCTCAACGCCGGAGCGCTCCAGGGCTTCCCAGTGCTGGACGTTTCGGTGCGCGTGGAGTCCCTGGGGCGTCTGGAGGGCGAGTCCTCGGCCGTGGGCTACCGCATGGCGGCCTCCCAGGCCCTGAAGACCGCCCTGGGCGCTGCCGGTCCCGCGCTTCTGGAGCCCATCATGGAGCTGGAGATCGCCGTGCCCGACGACTTCGTGGGCGATGTGATCGGGCTTCTGGGGTCCAAGGGGGCCAAGATCGAGAACCTTTTCGACCGGGGCGGGCAGAAGGTGGTGCAGGCGCTCACGCCCATGCGCCGCCTCTTCGGCTTCTCCACCGAGCTGCGCTCGGCAACCCAGGGCCGGGCGGGCATGGTGCTGCGCTTCTCCCGGTTCGACCTGCTGGAATAGCCCGTGCGCATCCTGGGAGGAACCTTCAAGGGCCGCGACCTGCCCACCCTGGAGGGCGACGGCTGCCGCCCGGCCATGGCCAAGGTCCGCGAGGCCCTCTTCAACATGCTCGCCGCGCGCGGGGTGGAGCTGGACGGCGCGCGCGTGCTGGACGTGTTCGCGGGCACGGGCACCCTGGGCTTCGAATCCCTGAGCAGGGGCGCGGCCTTTGTCCGCTTCGTGGAGGCCAACAAGACCCTGGCCCGGCGCATCGCCGAGAATGCCCGGCGGCTCGGCCTGGAACCTCGCCGCTTCAACGCCGATACGGCGGACGCGCTGGCCCTGTTGCGCAAACCGCCCCATGCGGCGTACGATCTCGTCTTCGTGGACCCACCCTACGGCCGAGACCTGCTGGACCCGGCCCTGGCCCTGCTGGAGGCGCGCGGCTGGCTTGCCCCGCTGGCCATGGTGGCCGTGGAGGTGGAAAAGACCCTCACCCCAACCCCGCCCGCGTCCTGGACCCAGGAGACGGACAGGCTCTACGGACAGACCAGGATTCTCCTATGGACCCGAAACGAAACCACACCACCGCCGTCTATCCCGGAACCTTCGACCCCCTGACCATGGGGCACCGCTCCCTGGTGCGCCGCGCCCTCAAGGTCTTCGACCGCATCATTGTGGCCGTGGCCCGCCAGACCCCCAAGCAGACCCTCTTCACCCTGGACGAACGCGTGGAGATGATCCAGGAGGTCTTCGCCCAGGAGGAGCGCATCAGCGTGGAGCCCTTCCACGGCCTGCTGGTGGACTACGTCCATTCCGCCGGCGCCAGCGTGATCCTGCGCGGCATGCGCGCCGTCTCCGACTTCGACCACGAGTTCCAGATGGCCCTGATGAACCGACGCATGGACAAGGACATCGAGAGCATCTTCCTCATGACCGACTTCAAGTGGCTCTACATCAGCTCCACCATCGTCAAGGAAGTGGCCAAGGCAGGCGGCGACTACGATGGCCTGGTCCCCGAACCCGTCATGCGCAGGCTGCGAGAGCGCTTCGGGCCGGGCTCGCCCCGCAGGAAGCACGGATGAGTCCATCCCCGGCCAGGGTCCTGTGCGTGCTGGGGGCCACGGGCACGGGCAAGACCGACGCGGCCCTGGCCCTGGCCGAGGCCCTGGGCGGGGCGGTGGTCAACGTGGATTCGCGCCAGGTCTACCGGGGCGTGCCCGTCACCACGGCCCAGCCCACCCAGGACGAGCAGGCGCGCTGTCCCCATCATCTCTACGGCTTCCTGCCCCTGGAAGAGTCCGTCTCCGCCGGGGCCTACGCCCAGCAGGCCTCCGGGGCCGTGCGCCAGGTCCTGGCGCAGGGTCTCGTGCCGATCCTCACGGGCGGGACCGGCCTCTATTTTCAAGCGTTACTTGAAGGTTTGGCCCCCATCCCGGACGTGCCCGAGGCCGTGCGCGCCGCCGTCCAGGAACGATGGGACCACGAAGGCCCCGAGACCATGCACGCGCTTCTGCGCCGGGCCGATCCCGCCTACGCCGCCAAGGTCCACGCCAACGACCGCCAACGCGTCACCCGCGCCCTGGAGGTCCTGGAGGCCACGGGCCGGACCTTCAGCGCCTGGCACGCGCGCCTGGAGCGCCCCATGGAACTCGACAGCTTCCGGCTGGGCGTTCGCGTCGCCAGGCCCGATCTGGAACGACGTCTGGCCCGGCGCATCGAAGCCATGCTCGCCGCCGGGGCCGTGGAGGAGATCCGCGCGGTCCTGGACTCCGGCGTCGATCCCCAAGCCCCGGGGCTCTCCGGCATCGGCTGCGCCGAACTGCGCGACCACCTTCTTGGGCGCACCGACCTGGTCGAGGCCTGCCGTCTCTGGCTGGCCAACACCCGGGCCTACGCCAAACGCCAGGAAACCTGGTTCCGGCGCGATCCCCACGTCCGCTGGTTCGTTCCCGGCGACTCCGCCGCGCTCGTCTCCCATGCCCGCTCCTGGCTGGAGCGGGATCGTCCCGGGGCAGGGGAGGGCGCGGGGTGAACCGCCGCCGCGCCCTGGCCGCCCTGTCTGTCGCGGGGCTGGCGATGGTCCTGCCCGGTCCTGCCCTGCGTGCCCTTGCCGCGAGCGGACAGGAGGCTGCCTCCAAGGGCCATGCGCTGCTCCTGGAAGGCAAGCCGGGCGAAGCCCTGGCGGCGCTCCGGGAGGCCGCCAGGCTAGAGCCCGCCAACCCCTGGGTGTTCAACCTCATGGGGCGGGCCCAGGTCCAGGCCGGGCAGCCCGGCCCGGCGGCCGAAAGCTTCCGCATGGCCCTGCGCATTGATCCGGCCGACGGCTACGCGCGCATGATGCTGGACATCCTGGCCCAGAAACCGCTGCCCCAGCCCGCACGCAAGGAGCCCCGGCACCGCAGGGCCTCGCGCGTGGAGGAGGAAGCCAGGGCCGAAATGGAGGCCTACGCCGCCAAGGGACGCGCCCCGGGCCTGCCGCTTCTCGTGCTCGATCCGGGACACGGCGGAGCGGACAAGGGCGTGACGGGCGCTTCCGGCCTGGCCGAGAAGGACGCGACCCTGGACATCGCCCTCAAGACGGCCGTCGCGCTCAACGCCTCGGGCAAGGCCTGGGCCGCGCTGACCCGGGAGGCGGACCACTCCGTCCCCTTGTGGGCCAGGTCGGCCGTGGCGGGGCTCACGGGGGCGCGGTTGTTCGTGTCGCTGCACTGCGGGGCCGGGCTTCCCGGTCGGGGCGGGGTGGAGATCTACCGGCACGAGTCCGCACCTTCCGGCGAAGAGGCCGCGGCCGTGGCGGACCTGGAGAACGGCGTCAGCCGCTTCGAGCCCCTGCAGGCGCCGCGCGTCTCCCGGCCCGATGCCTCGGAGCTGGTCCTCTCCTGGCGGGTCCAGCGCCGCCGCGCGGCCAGCGAGGCGTCGGCGGCAGCCCTGGCGCGGGAGCTTACGCTGCCGCCCCCCCTGGACAGGGTCGCGGCGGGGCACGGCCCCTTCAAGGTGCTGGAGCAGGCCGGATGCCCGGCCCTGATCGTGGAGACCGGATTTCTCTCCAACCCGGGGGAGGAGGCGTTCCTCTCCGATGCGGACCGGCGCGCCAGCGTCGCCCGGGGCCTCGCTTCGGCCTTGACGGCGCTCTTCGCTTGAGGTTCCTTAAGCCATGGCCCCCCGCAACCCCAACTGGACCATCCCCAACGCGCTCACCATGGCGCGCATCCTTTTCACTCCGCTTTTCGTGGCCCTCTTCGTGGACCAGGACCGCTGGGCCGCGCTTTCGCTCTTCTTCCTCGCGGGCGTCACCGACGCCCTGGACGGCTTCCTGGCCCGCGTGCTGGACCAGCGCTCGGCCCTGGGCGCGATCCTGGACCCGCTGGCCGACAAGATGCTCCTGGACGCAGCCTACGTCTGCCTGGCGGTGGAGGGGTGGATTCCCGGGTGGCTGGCCGTGGCGGTGGTGAGCCGCGACGTGCTCATCGTGGGGGGCATCGCGCTCTTGACCTACTGGGGGCAGGACATGCGCGGGCGCATGAGCCCGAGCGCCGTGAGCAAGGCCACCACGGCGGCCCAGATGGGGCTGGTGCTGGCGGCCTTCGCCCTGGCCCTGGATGCGGGCGGGGCATGGCTTGCGTCCCTGGCCGGGGCGCTGGTGTGGATCACCGCGGCCCTGACCCTCGCCTCGGGAATCCACTACGTGGCCCGGGGGCTGGCCCTTTTCGGCGCGGGCCAGGGGCGGGCTTAGCTCTTGCGGGAGTCGTCCGGTCCGTTCTTGCGCTCCACGGCGTCCTTGTCCGAGGTGGAGCCCCGGAATTCGCGGATGGCCTTGCCCAGGCCGCGTCCCAACTCGGGGAGCTTGTTGCTTCCGAAGAACAGCAGGACGACGATGAGGATGATCAGCAGTTCCCAGAAGCCCAGACCGAACATGCGAAACCTCCGGCGGATAAGTTTCCGCAAGGCTACAACGCGGCGCAGCCCCGGTCAAGGAAGGCGCCATCCATGACGCGCCTGGTGCGTCTGCCCGCCGGGGGCTGCCGGCATTTCGTTTCCGGGCGCTGCCTCTACGAGGAGGCCCTGAACCCGGGCTATCAGACGTCCTACCGCTGCACCGTGGTCCTGGAGCTGCACGGCCTCTACGACGGCTTTCTCACGCGGGCCGAGGCTTTCGGGCTCAGCGAGTCCACGGCGGCGGACCTCTGGGAACGGCGCTTTCTGGAACTTTGCCGCCAGGATGCGGGTTGTCAGGATCGCCAGCCCGGTGATATGAATGCTTTTCCCGGCTGCGCGCATTGCCTGGGCGACGTCTGCGTCCTCCGGCTGCCCTCCTGCGACGGACGCTGCCGGAACTTCTCACCCCAACCACGGGATTGATGCACTCCGTATGAGCCAAGACACCGTCTCCCTTCTGATCCACGTGCCCGACCTGACGCCCCAGGCCGCCCCCGACGTGCCTCCGGCGGTGCGCTTCCTCGACCCGGGCCTGGCCCCGGCCGATCCTCCGGGGCGCTGGTTCCGGCCCCCGGACCTGCCCCTGGACGAGGCCTCGGCCCGGGCGCTCACGGCGCAGTTCACCCAGTTGGCCCGGGAATCGCGCAGCGTGGCCGACGTTTCGGCCTACGCCCCGTCGCTCCAGGACGCCTACGGTTCCACCAGCTTTGCCATCAAGGACGGCCTGGAGGCCGCGCTTGAAGGCCGTCAGGACCAGGAAATCCGCAAGCGCGCCCTTGCGCGCGCCCAGGCGGAACTGTGCCTGGCCTGGGCCCTGGAGGAGGTCTCCCGCGAGCTGGACGGCCTGACCGCCAAGCTCGACGGCCAGTGGGCCGACTTCGAGAAGACCCTGGGCCTGGACGAGGAGGATCCCCTGGGCGGCGAGGAGGCCGCGCTCTCGGGCGCGAAGCCGGACCTCGTGCCTGCGGGGCCGGGTCTTCCCCTGGCGGTGTTCGTGGATGCGGCGCTCACGGTGCTGCCTCCCCAGTGCGGGCTGCACGCCTCGGACGAGGCGCTGGCCTCGTCCTGGGAGGAATTCGGCGTGGCCTTCGCCCCGGCCGATGCCGCCCTCACGGCGGCTCTGGGCCTCGCGGGGGCGTACCGCGCGGCCCGTGCGCCGGGCTGGCGGCTGTGTCTGTCGCGCCGGAGCGACCCGGCCCGGCCCTGGCTGGACGCGGAACGCACGGTCCTCGTGCCGGTGAGGGGGTAGGGCATGCGCGCGCGCAAGGTGGAGCCGACCCTCGTGCCCCAGGGCGTGAAGGGCGTGATTTTCGACTGCGACGGCGTCCTGGTGGATTCCAAGGATTCCAACAGGATGTTCTACAACATCATCCGCGGCAGGCTGGGCATGCTGCCCATGACGCCCGAGGAAGAGGACTTCGTGCACGCCAACGCGGTGTTCATCTCCATCGCGCACATCGTGCCCCAGGAGCGCCTGGCCGAGGCCGAGGCCGCCCGCAAGGAGATCGACTACTCCGAGCTGATCCCCTTCACCTTTCTGGAGCCCGGCCTGACGGAGTTCCTGGACACCCTGCGCGAGTGGGGCGTCCGCCTGGGCGTGAACACCAACCGCACCAACTCCATGGAAATGCTCCTGGAGAACTTCGAGCTCACGGACTACTTCTTCCCGGTGGTCACCGCAGGCAACGTGAAGCATCCAAAACCCAATCCCGAAGGCGTGCACCGCATCCTGCGCGAATGGAATCTCACGCGCCACGACGTGGCCTTCATAGGCGACAGCGATGTGGACGAGGCCACCGCCAGGGCCGCTGGAGTGCCCTTCTGGGCCTACAAGAACCCGTCATTGGCCGCGCACCTGCACGTTTCGAGCTTCGAGGCCCTGCGGGAGGGCTTCCGCATGCGCCTTGAGCGCGCCTGAGGAGAAAGCCCTTGATTTGCCCGGTGGCGTGTGAGACTCTGACCATGCCGCCACTCGAACGGCGCTGCCAGAACAACGAGGAACGTATGCCTTTTCTTGGACCTCTTCTGAAAACCGTCGCTCTCATCCTGGATTTCGTGTTCGGAACCTACAAGTGGATCGTGATCATCGCCGCCGTGGTGAGCTGGGTGCGCCCGGACCCCTACCACCCCATCATCCGCTTCCTCTATTCGGCCACGGAGCCCGTGCTCTACAGAATCCGTCGCACGCTTCCCTTCGTGATGATGGGGGGGTTCGACCTGTCTCCCATCGTCCTGATCCTGGCGCTGCAGTTCATCGGCCAGGTCTTCATCGTGGAATCGCTGCTCCAGATGGCGTTCATGATGCGTTAACCGGGAAGGTGCCGTGACGGTCTCCAAGATCGACCTCCTGAACAAGAAATTCGCGCGGTGCATGCGCGGGTATTGCCCCGACGAGGTGGACCTGGCCATGCACGACGCGGCGGAAGCGCTGGGTCAGGCTGCGGACGAGAACCGCAGGCTTCTCGAACGCCTGGCCGCGCTGGAACGCGAAGCCGCCCAGGTCCCCGCGCCGCCGCCGGTCCGCGCCATGGTCTGCCCCCCCACGGACATCCAGGGCGCTCTCGACACCGGTCGACGGATCGTGGGCGAAATCAACGAAAACGCGCGCCGCGAAGCGCAACGCATTCTCGAAGAAGCCCGCTCCGAGGGGGCGCGCATCGTGGCCTCCGCCAATCTGGCCAAGGCCCGGGTCATCGAGGAGATCGCCGAGATGCGCGGCCAGCGCGAGGCCTTCGAGCAGGAAATGCGCCATCTGCTGGAGGGGCATTTCCGGCTCCTGGAATCGGCGGAGGCCGCCAGGCATTCGGAATCGGGAGACTTCACCTTCGCCGAGGGGCAGGACTAGCCGTGGACGCCCCGCTCTGGGCCGAACACGCCAAGGACGGCGGCTGGCGGCTGCTCGTCTGGGTGAGCCCCGGCGCGAAGAAAGACGAGGTGACCGGCACGGCCGACGGCCGCCTGAAGCTCAAGCTCAAGGCCCCGGCCGTGGACAACAAGGCCAACGAGGCCCTCCTGGCCTACATGGCCAGGCTCCTGGGCACGCCCAGGACGGCTCTGGAACTCTCGGCGGGCCAGACCTCGCGGCGCAAGACCCTGCGGCTGCGGCCCGGGATCGAGCCGGTCTGGCCGGCCGCTGAAAACGCTTAGGGTACGAGACAAAAACCCACAACAGGAGATGACGCCCATGGACAGTCGCGATCTGGAACTCATCGCAAAGGTCAGCGAAACGGACGCGGAACTCAGGGCGCTCTACGATGAGCACCTCGCGTACGAGAAGCTGATCGAGAAGCTCGAAAGCAAGTCTTACCTCAACGCCACCGAGTTGATGGAAGTGAAGGAACTCAAGAAGAAGAAGCTCGCCGGCAAGACCAGGATGGAAGCCATCCTTATCAAATACCGCAAGGCGGAGGCGCAATAAATCATGGAACTGACCGGGGCCCAAATCCTCCTGGAATCCCTCGGGAGGGAGGGTGTTGACGTTCTCTTCGGCTTCCCGGGCGGAGCGGTGATCGACATCTATCACCAGCTCCCCAACTACCCGAACCTGAAGCACATTCTCGTCCGGCACGAGCAAGGGGCCATCCACATGGCCGACGGCTACGCCCGGGCGACAGGCAAGGTAGGGGTATGCCTCGTGACGTCGGGCCCCGGCGCCACCAACACCGTCACCGGCATCGCCACGGCCTACATGGACTCCATCCCCGTGGTGATCATCACCGGTCAGGTTCCCACGCCGCTCATCGGCAACGACGCGTTCCAGGAAGTGGACATCGTGGGCATCACGCGGCCCTGCACCAAGCACAACTACCTGGTGAAGGACCTCTCCCAGCTGGCCAAGACCATCAAGGAGGCCTTCTACCTGGCCCGGTCCGGCAGGCCAGGCCCCGTACTCATCGACCTGCCCAAGGACGTGCAGCAGCAGCGCTGCGCCTTCAAGTATCCGCCCGGCGAAGTCTCCATGCGCAGCTACAACCCCCACCGCGAGCCCAACGCCAAGCAGGTGCGCAAGGTGGCCCAGCTGCTGGCCAAGGCCAAGCGCCCCGTGCTCTACGCGGGCGGCGGCGTGGTCAGCGCCGGGGCCTCGGAGGAGCTCACGAGGCTCGCTCGCGCCCACGACCTGCCCGTTACGGCAACGCTCATGGGCCTGGGCTGTTTCCCCGGGGACGACCCCCTCTGGCTCGGCATGCTCGGCATGCACGGCACGTACGCGGCCAACCACTCCATCGCCGGGTCCGACCTGATCCTGGCCGTGGGCGCGCGCTTCGACGACCGCGTCACGGGCAAGCTCTCCGAGTTCGCCTGCAAGGCCAAGATGGTGCACATCGACATCGACCCCACATCCATCCAGAAGAACGTGCGCGTGGACGTGCCCATCGTGGCCGATTGCCGCCTCTTCCTGCAGGCCCTCAACGCCGAGGCGGAAACCCTGGCCAAGGAGCCCGGCGGCTGGACGCCCAAGGACAAGTGGATCGAACAGACCGCCGCCTGGAAAGCCGAACACCCCTTGCAGTACAAGCCCGCGGCCGAGAGCGGCTTCATCAAGCCCCAGGCCGTGGTGGAGGCCATCCACCGCATCACCTCGGGCGACTGCATCGTGGCCACCGAGGTGGGCCAGAACCAGATGTGGGCCGCCCAGTTCTTCAACTACCGCAAGCCCCGCACCCTGCTCACCTCCGGGGGGCTGGGCACCATGGGCTACGGTTTCCCGGCCGCCATCGGCGCGCAGGCGGCCTTCCCGGACAAGCTCGTCATCGACGTGGCGGGCGACGGCTCCATCCAGATGTGCATCCAGGAGCTGGCCACCGCCATGTGCTACAAGCTGCCGGTGAAGATCGTCATCCTCAACAACGGCTACCTGGGCATGGTGCGCCAGTGGCAGGAACTCTTCTACGAGAAGAACTACTGCAACACCTGCATGGACGTGGCCCCGGACTTCGTGAAGCTCGCCGAGGCCTACGGCGCGGCGGGGTTCCGCGTCACCGAGGCCAAGGACCTGGAAGAGACGCTGCGCAAGGCCTTCGCCACCCCGCTGCCCTGCATCGTGGACGTGGTGGTGGACCCCGAGGAGAACGTCTATCCCATGGTCCCCGCCGGCAAGTCCCTCACCGAAATGATCCTGGTCTAGGAGGACGCCATGCGCCATATCCTTTCCGTTCTCGTGGAGAACGAGCCCGGCGTCCTCTCGCGGGTGTCCGGCCTCTTCTCGGGCAGGGGCTTCAACATCGAGACCCTCAACGTGGCCCCCACCCTGGAGGCCGGGGTCTCCATCATGACCATCACCACCTTCGGCGACGACCAGATCATCGAGCAGATCATCAAGCAGCTGCGCAAGCTCGTCACCGTGATCAAGGTCGTGGATCTGACCGAGGTGAAGAACGTCGAGCGCGAGATGATGCTCCTCAAGGTCTCGGCCGAGGAGGGCAAGCGCGCGGAAATCCTGCGCATCGTGGACGTGTTCCGCTGCAAGGTGGTGGACGTGGGCTTCGACGAGATGACCATCGAGATCACCGGCACGCAGGACAAGCTTACCGCCCTGGTGAACCTCATGCAGCGCTTCGGCATCAAGGAGACGGCCCGCACCGGGGCCGTGGCCATGAAGCGGAGCATGCAGCAGTAGGCCAAGAAGGAAGAGAAGAGAACACTGGAGAGGGCGCCGCCCTCTTCAGCCTCTCCCCACACTGGACCCGGCCATTGCGCCGCGGGCTTCACCGGGCGCGCTGGCGTGCGGCCGTTCCGGCTTGCGGAATTGTCGAATTTCGTCTAAAATTCTCCTCCCACGATTCCATGCGACTCTCTCGCACCATCCATAAGGAGCCCCCTCGATGAAAGTCTTCTACGACCAGGACGCCGACCTCTCCCTCCTCAAGGACAAGACCGTGGCCATCATCGGCTACGGCTCCCAGGGCCACGCACACGCCCAGAACCTGCGCGACTCCGGCGTGAAGGTCGTCATCGGGCAGCGTGAAGGCGGCCCCAACTGGAAGCTGGCCAAGGAGCACGGCTTCGAGCCCATGGAGGCCTCCAAGGCCGCCGCAGTGGCCGACCTGATCATGATCCTCATCCAGGACCAGTACCAGGCCGACCTCTACGCCAAGGACATCCTGCCCAACCTGAAGCCCGGCAAGGTGCTCGCCTTCGGCCACGGCTTCAACATCCACTTCAACCAGATCGTGCCCCCCGCCGACGTGGACGTGATCATGGTGGCCCCCAAAGGCCCCGGCCACATGGTGCGCCGCGTCTACACCGAAGGCTCCGGCGTGCCCTGCATCGTGGCCGTGCATCAGGACGCCTCCGGCAAGGCCTTCGAGATCGCCCTGGCCTACGCCAAGGGCGTGGGCGGCACCCGCTCCGGCGTGCTCCAGACCACCTTCACCGAGGAAACCGAGACCGACCTCTTCGGCGAGCAGGCCGTGCTCTGCGGCGGCGTCTCCGAGCTGATCAAGGCCGGTTTCGAGACCCTGGTCAACGCCGGATACCAGCCCGAGATCGCCTACTTCGAGTGCCTCCACGAGCTCAAGCTCATCGTGGACCTCATCTACGAGGGCGGCCTGGCCAAGATGCGCTACTCCATCTCCGACACCGCCGAGTACGGCGACTACACGCGCGGGCCCCGCATCATCACCGACGAGACCCGCAAGGAGATGGCCAAGATCCTCAAGGAGATCCAGCACGGCGAGTTCGCCAAGGAATTCATCATGGAAAACCGCGCCGGCGGGCGCGCCCACTTCCTGGCCATGCGCCGCGTCAACGCCGCGCACCAGATCGAGGAAGTCGGCGGCAAGCTCCGCTCCATGATGAGCTGGCTGAAAAAATAAGCGCCGCTGACCGAAAAATGAGGCCGTGGTCCTGGACGGGTCCACGGCCTTTTTCTATAGATGGTGGAAGATAAGGTCCCGCACTTCACGTGGGGTGTTCGGGGTCTGTTTTCATCCAAGGAAGCGTGCATGTCCCAAGTCAACCGGGCGACCCTCGCCGCCCTGCTCGCCGTGTTCCTCCTGGCCGCCCAGGCCCAGGCCCAGGAGAAGCGCGACGGCCATTACTGGCGTACCATCCCTGAAACCGAGAAGCTCGACGTCATCCTCGGGTTTTTCGACGGCATGGCGCTCTCCGAGTCGCTCATCCACATCGTGGTGCGCGACAACTATTCCGTCTGCACGGACGTTATCGAGAGCATCATGGCCCAGACCTCCAAGTACATGGACAACCTCACCACCGCCCAGATCGCCACCGGGCTGGACGCCTTCTTCGAAGATCCCCAGAACCGCAACATCCCCATCTATTGGGGCATCTGGGTGGTGGCCCGCCAGGCGGGCGGCGACAAGAACACCCAAAGCCTCGTCAAGGAGTTGAGGAGGGCCCACAAGTGATCAACGCACCAGACGTTTGGGACCCCACCCTGGATGTCGGAGACCCCATCATCGACGGACAGCACCGCACCCTCTACCGCATGATCGTGGACCTGGACAAAAGCATGAGCCGCGAGGCCTTCGGGCAGGCCGTCCTGGACGCCCTCAACGGCATGAAGGCCTATGCCCGCACGCATTTCCAGCATGAGGAAGACCTCATGGAGCGCTCTGCCTGGCCGGGCCTTGTCGCCCACAAGGCGCTTCACACCTCCTTCATGCAGAAGGCCGCCCAGTTCGGCGGCAACGCCCTGGCCGACAGCGAATGGACCTCACTGGACATGTTGCGTTACTTGATGGACTGGCTGGTCAAGCACATCCGCGTGCACGACCGGGCCTTCTTCACCTGGCTTTCCCAGCGCTGAGCGGCGCTTCGACGATGCGCTCCCCTTCGCGCCGGGCCGTACGACCCCCAAAGGCATTTTGATTTCACCGGACGGATCGGCAGTCCCGGGCTACCCCCGAACGCCAACCGCCCGCCCATCTCCCCCGGACATCGGCCGAGGCCCGCGGGACCAGCGATCCCGCGCGCCCAGTCGGCCCATCCCGAAAATCAGCCTGTGCCGGCAGCCCCGTTCCGACTGTTCCTTCGCCCCGTGAACTATTGACATCTTTCCCGGATTCCATGATAGGCCACTCGCTGCACAGCTAATAGTTAGCTCGCTAATGAAATGCCGGGGCTTTCCGGCATCGTCCCCAGGGAGGGAACATGGACGTACGCAGGATGAAATCCCTTCACGGCGCCGCCTGCGCGGCGCTTCTGGCAGCGCTCGTGGCGCTGTCAGGCTGTTCCAAGGAGTCGTCGGGCCAGGCCCCGGCAGGCGGCATGCCCGCTCCCATGGTGGTTGCGGAAACCGTCAAGCGTGAGGACATTCCGCTCAATTTCGAATACATGGGCCAGACTTCGGGTTCCCGCGAGGTTCAGGTGCGCGCCCGCGTGGGCGGCATCCTGCTCAAGCGCTCCTACGAGGAAGGCAGCCGCGTGCGCCAGGGCGACGTGATGTTCGAGATCGACCCCGCCCCCTTCCAGGCCGCCCTGGACCAGGCCCGGGGCGCGCTCGGCCAGTCCGAGGCGCGCCTTGCCAAGGCCAAGCGCGAAATGGAGCGCATGCAGAACCTCTTCAAGGGCGACGTGGTGAGCCAGAAGGACCGCGACGACGCCGTGACGGAACACCAGACCGCCACGGCCGAGGTCGAGGCCGCCCGCGCCAAGGTGCGCGAGGCCACCATCAACCTGGGCTACACCAAGGTGACGGCCCCCATCTCCGGCATCACCAGCAAGGAGACGCGCTCCGAGGGCAGCCTGATCGTGGCGGGCGCGGAAACGAGCCTGCTCACCACCATCACCCGGCTCGATCCCCTCTACGTGCACTTCTCCCTGCCCGGGGCCGACTACACCCGCGTGCGCAAGCTGCGCGCCGAGAACAAACTCGCCTTCGACAAGGGCGACTTCGACATCTCCATCATGCTGCCAGACGGCAAGGTCTACGCACAGCCCGGCAAGATCAACTTCACCGACACCATCATGGACGCCAGCACCGGCGTGGTGAAGGTGCGCGCCGAGTTCCCCAACCCCGAGGCCGAGGTGCTGCCCGGCCAGTACGTGCGCGTGCGCCTCACCGGGGCCAGGCTGGCGGGCGCGCTGGCCATCCCCCAGGCCGCCGTTCTTCAGACCCAGATGGGGGCGCTCGTGTGGACGCTGGACGCCTCCGACGTGGTGCAGCCGCGCCCCGTGGTCCTGGGCGAGCAGGTGGGCAACCGCTACCTGGTTGAGCAGGGGCTTGAGGGCGGCGAACGCATCATCACCGAAGGCGTGATCAAGGTGCGCCCCGGTGCGAAGGTGAACGTTCGCCCCGAGGGCGCTTCTTCAGGAGCCCCCGGCGGAGCCCCCGGGCAGCAGGCCCCCAAGGCGGAGGGCGGCAAGTGATCTCGCGTTTCTTCCTGAACAGGCCCGTGTTCTCCACGGTGATCTCGCTGATCATCGTGCTGGCCGGGCTGGTGGCCATGCGCGTGCTGCCCGTGGCCCAGTATCCGGAGATCGTGCCGCCCGAGGTGCGCGTGCAGACCGCCTACCCGGGCGCGAGCCCCGAGGTGATCTCCCAGACAGTGGCCGCGCCCCTGGAGCAGCAGATCAACGGCGTGGAGAACATGCTCTACATGCGCTCCACCAGCGCCGGCGACGGCTCCGTGAGCATCTCCGTGGTCTTTGCCGTGGGCGTGAACCCGGACCAGGCCACCATCAACGTGAACAACCGCGTCCAGGCCGCGCAGCCCTTCCTGCCCGAGGACGTGCGCCGCCAAGGCGTCACCGTGAGCAAGAAGACCTCCAACATGCTCATGGTGCTCTCCATGGACTCGCCCGACGGACGCTACGACACCATCTTCGTGAGCAACTACGCGCTGGTGAACGTCATCGACGAGCTCAAGCGCGTCCAGGGCGTGGGCGACGCCGTCATCTTCGGCGCGAAAGACTACTCCATGCGCATCTGGCTGCGCCCGGATCGCCTGGCCCAGCTCAAGCTCACCCCCGGCGACATCGCCACGGCCATCCGGGAGCAGAACTCCCAGTTCGCGGCCGGGCGCATCGGCGAGGAACCTCAGGTGAGCCAGGTGGACATCAACTACATGGTCACCACCCAGGGCCGCCTGACCACCGTGGAGGAGTTCGAGGGGATCATCCTGCGCGCCGACCCCGACGGCTCCACCCTGCGCCTGGGCGACGTGGCCCGCGTGGAGCTGGGCGCCAGGGACTACGCCTTCGTGGGCAAGCGCATGGGCAACCCCACGGTGCCCCTGGGCATCTTCCTGGCCTCCGGGGCCAACGCCCTGGACACCGCCGACCGCGTGAAGGCCAAACTGGAAGAGCTCTCCAAGCGCTTCCCCGAGGGCGTGAGCTACGCCATCCCCTACGACACCACGGCCTTCGTGCGCGTCTCCATCCACGAGGTGGTCAAGACCCTGGGCGAGGCCATGGTCCTGGTGTTCCTGGTGGTCTACCTCTTCCTGCAGCGCTTCCGGGCCACGCTCATCCCGTGCCTGGCCGTGCCGGTGTCCATCGTGGGCACGTTCGCGGGCATGTACGCCCTGGGCTTCACTATCAACACGCTCACGCTCTTCGGCATGGTGCTCTCCATCGGCATCGTGGTGGACGACGCCATCGTGGTGCTGGAGAACGTGGAGCGCATCATGCGCACGCAGCATTTGCGGGCGCGCGAGGCCACGGCCAAGGCCATGGAGGAGGTGACGGGGCCCGTCATCGCCATCGTGCTGGTGCTCTGCGCCGTGTTCGTGCCGGTGGCCTTCCTGGGCGGGCTCACGGGCGAGATGTACAAGCAGTTCGCCATCACCATCGCGGTGTCGGTGGTCATCTCCGGCCTGGTGGCGCTTACGCTCACGCCGAGCCTCTGCGCGCTGCTCCTGCGCGACCACAAGGAGCCGCGCGGCTTCTTCAAGGTCTTCAACCGCTGGTTCGAGCGCCTCACGGATCTCTACGGCGGGGGCGTGGCCTTTCTGCTCAAGCGCACGCTTTTGGCAGTGGCCCTTTTCGGCGTGCTGGGCGCGGCCACGCTCTGGCTCTTCCGCACCGTGCCCACGGGCCTGCTCCCCGACGAAGACCAGGGCTTCATCCTGGCCGTGAACATCCTCCCAGACGGCGCGGCCCTGCACCACACTCTGGCCATGTCCGGGGCCCTGGACTCCATGACCCTCCAGGACCCCATCGTGAAGTCCGTGATCACCTTCTCGGGGTACGACTTCCTCACCGGGGCCACGCGCTCCAACTACAGCACGTCCTTCGTCACGCTCAAGCCGTGGGAGGAACGCACCAAGCCCGGCGAGGGCTCCAAGGACCTGGTGGGACGCACCTTCGGCCGGGGCATGGCCCTGCCGCGCGGACTCACCCTGGCCTTCAACCCCGCGCCCATCCAGGGCATGAGCAACACCGGCGGCTTCGAGGTGTACATCCAGAGCCGGGGCGAGGGCAGCCTCAAGGATCTCTCGGCCGTGATCGACAAGGTGATCGCCGCCGGGGCCAAGCATCCTGAACTGGGCAGGCTCTCCACCACCTTCGGGGCCAACGTGCCCCAGATGCGCGTGAACCTGGACCGCAACAAGGCCAAGGCCCTGGGCGTGCCCGTCAACGCGGTGTTCGAGGCCATGCAGTCCACCTTCGGGGCCTACTACGTCAACGACTTCAACAAGTTCGGACGCACCTTCCGGGTGATGCTCCAGAGCGAGGCCGAATACCGCGACCGCCCCGAGGATCTTCGCGACGTGTTCGTGCGCTCCACCAAGGGCGAAATGATCCCCCTCACCGCCCTGGTGGACGTGGAACTCTCCAGCGGCCCCGAGGTGGTGGAGCGCTTCAACGTGTTCCCGGCGGCCAAGATCATGGGCGGCCCGGCCCCTGGCTACAGCTCGGGCCAGGCCCTGGCGGCCATGGAAGCCCTGGCGGCGGAAGTGCTCCCTGAGGGCTACACCCTGGCCTGGACCGGCACGGCCTACCAGGAGAAGGCCACGGGCGGCACGTCCACCATGGTGTTCCTGCTGGCCATCCTCATGGTCTTCCTGATCCTGGCGGCGCAGTACGAGAGGTGGTCTCTGCCTCTGGCGGTGGTGCTGGCGGTGCCTTTCGCCATGTTCGGGGCCATCCTGGCCACGTTCGGGCGCGGACTCATGAACGACCTCTACTTCCAGGTGGCCCTGGTCACGCTCATCGGCCTGGCGGCCAAGAACGCGATCCTCATTGTGGAGTTCGCCTCTGCGCGGCTCAAACAGGGCATGAGCGTGTACGAGGCGGCCCTGGAGGCCTCCAAGCTGCGCTTCCGGCCCATCATCATGACCTCCCTGGCCTTCGTGCTGGGCTGTCTGCCCCTGGCCATCAGCACGGGCGCGGGCGCTTCGAGCCGCCACGCCATCGGCACGGGCGTGGTGGGCGGGATGCTGGCGGCCACGTTCATCGCCCCGTTCTTCATCCCGGTGTTCTTCAAGATCATCATGAACGCCGCGGCCAGGATACGGGGCCTGCGGGGGCAGGACCGCCGGGAGGACGACGGCCATGGCTTTTGAGTGCTGCCGCGCCGACCGGAGCGAGCCGCGCATGCTGGGCCTGCTGATCTATGAAGTGGCCAAGGCCTGGCGCAACCAGCTCGACGAGCGGCTCAAGCCCATGGGGCTCTCCACCGCCATGTGGACCGTGGTCTGGAACCTGGCCATGGCAGCTCAGCCCATGACCCAGAAGGCCCTGGCCGACGCCATGTCCATGGAGGCTTCCTCGATGGTGCGGCTGTTGGACCGCCTGGAGGAGGGCGGCTGGGTGCGGCGCGAGTCGGTCGTGGGCGACAGGCGAAGCAAGCACGTGACCCTCACCGACAAGGTGCTGCCCGTGGTGGAGCGCTTCGAACAGATCGCCCGTGAGTTCAGCGAGTTGATGCTCCAGGGATTGCCCGAGGAGCGCCTGCGCCAGTGCAGCGCCGTGCTCATGACCCTGAAGGGCCGCCTGGACGCCCTGGCCCTGGCCTAGCCCCCGATCCCCTCGATCGAAGACGGGCCGGGACGCCGCCGAGAGCGCGTCCCGGCCCGTTGCGTTCCGGCATCCGTGGGGGAACTCAGGGCATGGGGGTATGTTCGTCCAGGAACCGCCCGATGTCCAAAGGCACGGTGAGGATGGCAGACGCGCCCGGCCGTGGCGAATTCGTGGCCGTGCAGCATGAATGCGCTTCCGGAAGGACGTCAGGCCACTCTTCAGGCAGGGAGACGGGGGATCGATGGGGGCAGGGGAAAGATGGCGGAGAGGGTGGGATTCGAACCCACGTGCAGGCTATTAACCCACAACCCGATTTCGAGTCGGGCCCGTTACGGCCACTTCGGTACCTCTCCGCAACTCGAAGGAAGCGCACATTAGGGGAAACTCAGGCCGTTGGCAAGGATTTCGTGACCCCGGACACAGCGCCGCCGCTCGCGGCGCGACGCAAGCCCACTCGCCGATCCGCGCCCGGCCTACCCGGCCAGATCCAGCAGGGCCGGAACGCTCACCGCGTACTCCGCGAAGGCGACGCTGACGCAGGGCTCCACGGCCGGGCTCAAGGCAGGCGCACGGGGAGCCTGCCAGTGAGGGGGATGCTCCCGGCCAGGGCCTTGGAGAGGGCTTCCAGGGAGACGGGCACGTCGCCGTAGGTGGCCACGCCGGCCGGGGCCTGGGGGAAGAGGGCCAGGTCGTAGGGGCCGCCCAGGGCCACATGGATCAGCGACTGCGGCTTCATGGAGAGCAGGGTGTTCACCAGGTTGCGCTGGGCCGGGTTGCGGATGGCGTCGTAAGTGAACACGGCCACCTTGTCCGCCTTGAGGGCGGCTTCCACGGCGTTCTGGAGGTCCTGGGCCGATGGCTCGCGCGGGGTGCGCAGAAGCTGCGCGCCCTCGGGCAGGGTCAGGCTGGCCACGGGATCGAAAGCGGTGCGTTCGGGCCAGACCACCAGGATGCGTTCCCCCCGGCGGAAGGGCAGGAGCTTGGTGCGGTCGTGGCGCAGGGTGATGCTGTCCTGGGCGGCGGCAAGGGCGGCCTGGATGTTGTCGGGGATTCCCACGCGATAGGGGATGAGGGCGGCCCGGTCCGGCACGGCCTTGGCCTGGAGGATGCCGTAGGCTTTCTTGGCGGCCAGGATGCGCTCCACGGCCTGGTCGATGCGGGCCATGGGCAGTTCGCCGGAGCGCGCGGCCGCGAGCAGGGCTTCGTAGGCCTCGGCCTGCTCGGGGGGCTCGTGTCCGATGTCGGCCCCGAAGAGCAGCACGTCCGCCCCGGCCTTGGCCGCCAGCACCGCCGCGCGCACCGTGCCGACCCCTTTGGAGAGCGCGCCCATGCCCAGGGAATCGGTGATCACCAGCCCCTCGAAGCGCAACTCCTTGCGCAGGGTCCCCTCCAGCACCCGGGAGGAGAGCGTGGAGGGCAGTCCCGAAGGATCCAGCACGGGCACGGCCACGTGGGCGGTCATCACGGCGGGTGCCTTGGCCTGGATGGCGGCCCGGAAGGGAGGAAAGTCCACGCGCTCCAGGCGGTTGCGGTCGTGCTCGGAGACGGGCAGCCCCATGTGGGAGTCCACGCCGGTGTCGCCGTGTCCGGGGAAGTGTTTGGGCGTGCAGAGCATGCGGGCGCGCACGAACTCCTCGGTCATGGCGGCGGCGAGGCGCGAGGCCACGTTGGGGTCGGAGCCGAAGGAACGGATGTTGATGATGGGGTTGTCGGGGTTGGAGTTCACGTCGGCCACGGGGGAAAAGGTCATGTTCACGCCCAGCACGGCCAGTTCGGAGGCGCTCACGCGGGCCATGGCCCGGGCGTGCTCGCGGTTGCCCGTGGCGGCCACGGCCATCTGGCTGGGGAACACCGTAACGCCCTCGCGCAGGCGCATCACCGGGCCGCCCTCGTGGTCCACGCCCACGAAGAGCCCCACCCCAGAGGGCGTGGCGGCGGCCTCGGCCTGGAGCGCCGCCGTGAGGGCGGCCACCTGGCGGAGGTTTTCCACGTTGCCCCAGGAGGAATAGAGGATCACGCCGCCGATGTGCCGTTTGGCGATCATCTCGCGGATCTCGGGGGAAACCGCCGGGCCCTTGAAGGCCACCATGAGCATCTGGCCGATCTTTTCCTCCAGGGACAGGGAGGCCGGGGAGGGCTCGGGCTGGGCCAAGGACAGGATGGGGGCAAGCAGCAGTAAGACCGTGACGGAAAGCAGGGCGGCGAGGTGTCGGGGCGTCATGGGGATGGCGTACACCAAGCCGGGCAAAAGAGGAATGCCCGGCTTGTGTCCCGGTTTGAGTCCATGAGGGGCGGAGCTGCCCACGGCTTCCGGAAGCCGGATATGGGCCGCGTGGCCTGGAATGAGAGGGGATGCGCCCCCGAGCGCCACGAAAAAGGGCGCGCCTTGCGGCGCGCCCCCGTTGCATCGTGCGTGGGTCGGAACTAGCCGATCTCGCTGAGGTCGTAGGTGGTGAGGAACGACTTCATGCGGGTGTGGGCGTCGTCCATGCGCTTGCGCAGGTCCAGCTTGTACTGTTCGAGGTCGAGCTTGATGGTGGCCACGCCGGTGTCCAAGGCGGCCTTGGCCACGGCGGGGGCTTCCCATTCGAGCAGGCGGAAGTCCAGGGCCTTGGGCATGATGTAGTCCAGGCCCAGCTTGAGCTCCTTCACGCCGTACATGTCGCAGATTTCGGAGGGCACCGGCTCCCTGGCCAGTTCGGCGATGGCCTTGGCGGCGGCCATCTTCATTTCTTCGTTGATCTTGCGCGATCCGGCGTCCAGGGCGCCGCGGAAGATGAAGGGGAAGCCGGAGACGTTGTTCACCTGGTTGGGGAAGTCCGAGCGGCCGGTGCCCATGATGGCGTCGGGGCGGGCGGCCTTGGCGTCGGGGTAGGAGATTTCGGGGTCGGGGTTGGCCATGGCGAAGATCACGGGGTCTTTGCCCATGCCCTTGACCATGTCCGGGGTGACCGCGCCCTTCACCGAGAGGCCCAGGAACACGTCGGCGCCCTTCATGGCGTCGCCCAGGCTGGCGTATTCGGTCTTCTGCACGTCGCCGAAGAAGGCCTTGGTGGCGTGCAGGCCGGTGCGGCTCTTGTTGATGTGGCCCCGGGTGTCGAACATGGCCACGTTGGCGGGGTCGACGCCCATGGCCACGTAGAGCTTGGTGCAGGCGATGGCGGCCGCGCCCGCGCCGGAGACCACCACGCGCAGGTCTTCGATCTTCTTGCCGGTGATCATGCAGGCGTTGAGCAGGCCCGCGGCGGAGACGATGGCGGTGCCGTGCTGGTCGTCGTGGAAGACGGGGATCTCAAGGGCCTCGATGAGCGTCTGCTCGATGTCGAAGCACTCGGGGGCCTTGATGTCTTCCAGGTTGATGCCGCCAACGGAGGGTTCGAGCATCTTGCAGAAGGCGACCACCTGTTCGACGGTGGGGGCGTTGATGTTCAGGTCGTAGACGTCGATGTCCGCGAAAATCTTGAAGAGGAAGCCCTTGCCCTCCATGACCGGCTTGCCGGCCTTGGGGCCGATGTTGCCCAGGCCCAGCACGGCCGTGCCGTTGGAGACCACGGCGACGTTGTTGCCGCGGTTGGTGTAGTCGAAAATTTTGGAGGGGTCGGCGTGGATTTCGCGGCAGGCCTCGGCCACGCCCGGGGAATAGGCCATGGAGAGGTCTTTCTGGTTGCGGAACGGTTTGCAGGGAACCACTTCAAGCTTGCCCTTCCGCGCGGTGGAATGGTAGCGCAGGGCTTCCTCTTTGGTGAACAGGGCCATCCGGAACCTCCAGGATGCTTTCAAGCGTTGAAGCGGGCGAGTGCGAGTGCGAAAATCCCTAGTACACTCCGCCCTCATGCGCAACTGCTTTCGTGAAACAAGCCACAAGCGCGGATGCCCTCCATGAACACTTTGGTCGTGAACCTCACCCGCTTCGGAGATCTTCTCCAGACGCAGCCCGTGGTCTGCGGTCTCGCGGCGCGTGGCGAGCGCGTGGGCCTGGTCTGCCTTGAAAATTTCGTCCAGGCCACGGCCTTGCTGAGCGACCTCTCCCACGCCTCGGGCATCCCCGGGGCTCGTTTCCTGGCCGATCTCGACCGCTCCTGGCCCCACGCCCTGGCCGGTTGCCTGGACTACGCCGACAAGGTCCGACGCGAGTTCGCTCCCGACCGGGTGATCAACCTCACGCCCTCGCTCCCGGCGCGGCTTCTGGCGCGCGCCCTGTCGGGCGGGGCCGTGCAGGGGTTCGGCCTGGACGACTTCGGCTTCGGGGCCTACTCGACGCCCTGGGCCGCCTTTCTGGAGGCCACTTCGCGGCACAGGGGGTCGAGCCCCTTCAACCTTGTGGACCTGTTCCGCAAGGCCGCCCACCTGGACGACGACAGGCCTTCCTTCCGCCTCAAGGACCCGGAGCCCGCCGCCCTGGAGGCGTTGCGCGCCCTGCTGGCGGAACTGGGAGCGCCCCCCGGCGCCTCGCCGGTGGGGCTCCAGCTGGGAGCCAGCGCGGCCATGCGCCAATGGCCGGTGGAGTCTTTCGCAAGCCTGGCGCGTCACCTCCTGGACCGCCACGGCCTCTTCCCCGTGCTCCTCGGCTCGGGGGGCGAACAGGCCCTGGCGGAGGCGTTCGCCGCCTCCGGCGTGCCCCACGCAAGCCTCGTGGGCCGCACGGGGCTCGCGGAACTGGCAGCCGCCGTGCGGCTCATGCGTCTGGTGGTCTCCAACGACACGGGCACCATGCACCTGGCGGCAGGCCTGGGCGTCCCGGTGCTGGCGGTGTTCCTGGCCACGGCCCAACCCTGGGACACGGGGCCCTATCTGCCAGGGGCCTGCTGCGTGGAGCCCGACATGGAGTGCCATCCCTGCCCCTTCGGCCACCAGTGCCCCATCGGCTGGGCCTGCCGGGAGAAGGTGCGCCCCGAGGTGCTGGCGGCCTGCGTGGACGGCTGGATGGAGCGGGGCGTCTGGCCCGAACTGCCCGGCCGCGGCGTGCGCCTCTGGGAAAGCGTGGTCCAGCCCGACGGCTTCATGGGCCTGCGTTCGCTTTCGGGGCATGGTTCGGGGGAGCGCGCCGTGTGGATCGGCGTGCAGCGCCTGGCCTGGCGGCGGTTTCTTGACGGCCTGCCCCCTGCTTTCGAGGGGCACGAAGCCGACGCTCTGACGGAGGAGTTCCGCGCTGGCCTGCGGACCACGCTGGAGCAGGCCTCCGCGCTGCTGGAGCTGCTGGCGCAGCAGGCCCGTGTGCTCCTGGCCGCGCCCAGGCCGGCCCTGCGCGCCAAGTTCATGACCACGTGGCAGCGCCTGCACGCTCTTTTCTCCGCCGATCAACGCCTGTGCGCCCTGGCGCACCTCTGGCTCCACCTCTCCCAGGACGAGGGCCAGGACATCGCCCGCTTCGCTGCCTTCGCCGATTCCGTGTCGCAACTGGTCCGCGCCCTGCGAGACCTGCTCGCATCCCGGCCCTGAACGCCGTCTGGCACGCTCCTTGTATGGGAAATTGCGCCGGAAAAAGTTTCCGGAGTCGCCACACCCATCGGAGGAGGGAGCAAGACATGATCATGGTCGACGGCCGGGAAACCGGATTGGCTGTACAGAGTTTCGAGAACCTGGAACAGCTGCTCGTCAAGGTGATGGAGGACAAGCACCTGGAAGGCCGCATCGTCACCGACGTGCTGGTCAACAAGGAACCGTTCTCCGAGATCTACCCGCACCAGGCCGAGGACGTGGACGCCTCGGGCATCGAAACGGTGGAAATCGTCAGCGTGGCCACCAGCGAGATGGCCGTGAACATCACGCGCGAACTCTACAAGGTCGTCACCCTGATGGACCGGGGCGCGCGCCGCGTGGCCGATCTGTTCCGCAAGGCGGACGACGCCGAAGCCCTGGAAGTCTACCAGGATCTCATGGACGTGACCCGCGACTTCCTGGGCATGATCGGCGTGCTGCGCAACGAGTTCAGCCTCAAGCAGACCCCGGGCTTCAACCAGGCTGCCAACGAGATCTCGGCGCTGTTCTCCGAGATGCTCGAAGTGCTCGAGAACGAGGACTGGATTCTCCTGGCCGACCTGCTGGAATACGAATTCATCCCCGCCGTTGAGCGTTGGAAGAAGGTCATCGCCCAGCTGCGCGAGGACATCAAGGAAATCGCCAGGGCGGCGTAACAAAGGCGGTGCGCCATGCGCGACGAACTCGACATCATTGACCAGGCGCTGGAGACAGGCCGTCTGGAACTCGGGCACCTGGCCGGAGGCGAGGTGGAGGAGGCCGAACGCCTGGCGGGCGAACGCCTGGCCCTCATGGAGGAGGCCTGGCGCATGCGCGACCCCAGGAAGATCGGCGCGCTCAAGCAGAAGCTGCTCCAGCTCCAGAGCATCCAGGGGCAGATCACCGCCGAAGCCAAGCGCCTGCACGAGGCCATCCGGCGCGACCTGTTGCGCGCCAAGCAGGAAAACCAGCGTTTGACCGGGTACCGTTCGTCCATGCGCACGTCAGCGGCCGGGAGCCGCTTCGTGGACAAGGCGGGCTGAACCCGAAGGGGAGAGGGACGGCATCTGGCGCGCCTTGTCGCGCCGGGAAGCTTGCACGGGAGGGTGAAAGCCCTCCCGTGGCCGTTTTGCGCCGTTCCATTGTTGACCGGAGCGAACTTTGCCAAGAATCGTTACGTGTTCTTTACGACGTCCTGAGGCCGTGCTAAATATGCGCGAGAATCGGATGTTCGCATCTAAACCATGGGGGACGCGTCATGACCGAGAGCCCCAACGTCGGCCTGCGTAAATTCCTCGCTCCGGAGTTCGTGCTGGGCAAAGGCGCGTGGCTGCTTGCGCCGCGCTATGCAGAGAACTACGGCGTCCGGCGTCCCATGCTGGTCACCGATTCCGGCCTGATCGCATCGGGCTGGGCAGGGAAGATGGAACGCGCCCTCGCCGACGTGGGCATGGAATGCGTGCTCTTCCAGGACGTGACGCCCAACCCCAAAGACCACGAGGTGATGGAGGGCGCGCGCGTCTACGCCGAGCGGGAGTGCGACGCCCTGGTGGCCCTGGGCGGCGGTTCCGTGCTGGACTGCGCCAAGGGCATCGGCGTGGTGCACGCCAACGGCGGCCACATCCTCGATTATGAAGGCGTGGACACCATCCCCCGCGCCCTGCCGCCGCTGCTCTGCATCCCCACCACCTCGGGAAGCTCCGCAGACGTTTCGCAGTTCGCCATCATATCCGACACCACACGCAAGGTGAAGATTGCCCTGGTGAGCAAGATGCTCGTTCCCGACGTCTCGCTCATCGACCCCACGCCGGCCACCACCATGAGCCCCGCGCTCACCGCCGAGACAGGCATCGACGCCCTGACGCACGCCGTGGAGGCCTACGTCTCCAACGCCAGTTCCCCGGTCACGGACCTCTTCGCCCTGGAGAGCGTGCGCCTGGCGCGCTCCTCCCTGGGGCTGGCCGTGCGCGAACCGCACAACATGGAAGCCCGGGGCCAGATGTGCCTGGCCAGCCTCGACGCAGGGCTGGCCTTCTCCAACGCCATCCTGGGCGCGGTGCACAGCATGGCCCACAGCCTGGGCGGCAGCCTGGACCTGCCCCACGGCGAATGCAACGCCATCCTGCTGGGCCCCGTGATCGCCTTCAACTTCCCCAGCGCCCCCCAGCGCTACCGCGAAGTGGCCAGAGCCATGGGCTGCGTGGTGGACGGGCAGCCGGACTCCCGCGTGCTGGCCGCGCTCCTGGATTCCATACGCCTGCTGCGCTCGCAGACGGGACTCACGCGGAATCTTGCCGACCTTGGCGTCACCCGCGCCGACATCCCACGGCTCGCGTCCATGGCCATGAAGGACCCCTGCCTGCTCACCAATCCGCGCGTGCCCGTGCAGGCCGACATCGAGGCCATCTATGAAGCCGCCCTCTGAAGAAGACCCGCGGCAGGAAGGGCAGGGGGAGGAGGCCCTGCGCGACAAGCTCATCGGCCTGGGCGAGCGCTCCATGCGCAAGAGCTACTACCCCGAACTGCGCGAGCGCATGGACGAACTGGACCGCACCGGACGCTACCTGCGCTCGGTGATGGACGCCATGCCCTCCGTCCTCGTGGGCGCGGACGCCAACCTGCGGGTCACCCTGGCCAACGCCCAGTGCGCCCTCCACACCGGCGTGGCCCCCGAGCAGGCCCGGGGCATGGAGATCGAAGCGCTCATGCCCTGGTTTCACGGTCTGCCGGGCGCCTTCCGCGAGGCCATGTCCCGGCGCGTCCCAGCCGTGCTGCGCAAGATGCCGGGAAAAGGGGGAGCCGGGGCCACCTGGTACGACGCAACCGTCTTTCCCCTGAACCAGGGACGCGTGGAGGCCGTGGCGCGCATCGACGACGTGACCGCCCGGGTGCGCATGGAAGAGGTGCTCGTGCAGACCGAAAAGATGCTTTCCGTGGGCGCGCTGGCGGCAGGCATGGCCCACGAGATCAACAATCCCCTGGCGGGGATCCTCCAGGGCGTTCAGTCGGTGCGCCGCAGGCTCGCGCCGGGGCTGGCCGCCAACCTCCAGGTCGCCGCCCGCGCCGGGCTGGACCTGCAGGCCCTGGCCGCCTACCTAGAAGACCGCAAGATTCCCGTCATGCTCGATTCCATCCAGGAATCCGGCGTGCGCGCGGCGCGCATCGTGAACAACATCCTGGAGTTCAGCCGCCGCTCGGACATGAGCAAGGCGCGCGCCCGCCTGAGCGACCTGGTGGACAAGGCCCTCGAACTGGCCCGCAGCGAATTCGACCTGAAGAAGAAATACGACTTCCGGCACATCCGCATCGAGCGCGAGGACGCCCCCCACATGCCCGAGATCTGGTGCGTGCCCACCCAGGTGGAGCAGGTGGTGCTCAACCTGGTGAAGAACGCGGCCCAGGCCCTCTCCGCCAGCCGCACGCCCGAGCCCCGCATCGCCATCCGCACCGGACAGGCCGACGGCTGGGCTTTCGTGCGCGTGGAGGACAACGGCCCGGGCATGGACGAAGCCCAGAAGGAGCGCGTCTTCGAGCCTTTTTTCACCACCAAGCCCCCCGGGGAGGGCACTGGCCTGGGGCTCTCCATCGTCTACTACATCGTGGTGGAACAGCACGGTGGACGGGTGGGCGTGGAGTCCTCGCCTGGTCGCGGCGCGGCCATCACCGTGTCCTTTCCCCAGTCCGCGCCGTAGCAGTCAAGCGTTCCCGGCGGCGGGGGCTTTTCTTTTTTCGCGATCTCATTTACACAACCCCACTTTCCGCATCGACAGATCATCGAGGAGCCACGCCCCATGGAGTATACCGTCAATGACATCTCCCCGGTCGAGACCAAGGTCTCGATCACCGTTCCCGCCGAAGAAGTGGACGCCTCCCTGGCGGTGACCACCGCCCTCTACCGCCAGAACCTGGACCTGCGCGGCTTCCGCAAGGGCAAGGTGCCCTCCAGCCTCGTGGAATCCAAGTTCCGCAAGCAGATCCTGCGCGAGGCGGCCAACGAACTCATGAACGTTCACATCAACGAGATCATGTCCAGCCTCAAGTACCTGGCCATCGCCAAGCTCGACGTGAGCCCCGTGGAACTGGAGAAGGGCAAGGGCATCGACTACACCCTCTCCTTCGAGCACTGCCCCGAGTTCGATCTGCCCGAATACAAGGGCCTCGAGGTCGAGGAAGAGGAAGCCCTGGCCAGTGAGGAAGAGATCGCCAAGGTGATCGAGCGCATCCGCGGCAACCTGGCCGAGCTCAAGGTCGTCAAGGAGAACCGCTGCCCCGTGGACGGCGACGTGGCCGTGGTGAGCTTCCACGCCACCAAGGACGGCGAGCCCGTCCCCGGCGTGCGCGCCGAGAACTTCCAGCTGGCCCTGGGCGAGGGACAGGCCCTGCCCGACTTCGAGAACCTGGTGAAGAACACCTCCTCCGGCGCCACCAACACCGCGCCCGTGAGCTTCCCCGCCGACTTCATCAACCAGGAGCTGGCCGGCAAGACCGTGGACATGACCGTCACCGTCCACGTGGTCAAGGAGAAGGACCTCCCGCCCGTGGACGACGAGTTGGCCCAGAAGGCCGGCAGCTTCGAGAGCCTGGAGAAGCTGCGCGACGCCATCAGCCGCTCCTACGTGCAGAGCCGCCAGCAGCTCTTCAAGGCCACCGCGCAGAAGAAGCTCTTGGACGGCCTGCTCGAAAAAGTCGACTTCCCCCTGCCGCCCGCCATGGTCGAAGAGCAGATCAAGCTGCTGGTGGAGGACGCCAAGCACAAGATCGAACGCACCGGCAAGTCGCCCGAGGCCCTGGGCAAGTCCGACGAGGACCTGCGCGCCGAGGCCGAGCCCAAGGCCAAGGAGATCGTGAAGACCCAGCTCTTCCTGATCAAGCTCTCCGACAAGGAAGGCATCGAGACAACTCCCCAGGAGATGGACGCCTACTTCATGCAGATCGCCTCCCGCACCGGGCAGGACGTGCTGGCCGTGAAGCAGCACTACGAGCAGAACGGGCTGATCATCCCCGTGCGCGACAAGCTTCTGGCGGACAAGGCCATGGACTTCGTCTACACCCAGGCCAAGGTGACCAAGGTCCCCGTGAAGGACCCCCAGGCCGCCGAGGCCTAGAAAGCGGAGAACCCCGCCGCCCGGTCGGCGCGGGGGCCGCGCATCGATTCGCCGGGGCGGCCCGCAGGCCGCCCCGGCCTTTTCGCTTGCACGCCCGCCGGACGGCTTGCTACCATGCAGGATACAACAACGCCGGATTCACGCCCGGCGCGCAGCAAGGAGACCACCGTGCACGCGCAGATACCCATCGTCATCGAGACCACCGGGCGCACCGAGCGCGCCTACGACATCTATTCGCGCCTGCTCAAGGACCGGATCATCCTCCTTGGCACCGCCATCGACGACCACGTGGCCAACGTGGTCTGCGCCCAGCTGCTCTTCCTGGAGTCCGAGGACCCCAAGAAGGAAATCTCCATCTACATCAACTCGCCCGGCGGTTCCGTCACGGCGGGCATGGCCATCTACGACACCATGCAGTTCATCTCCTGCCCGGTGGCCACCCTCTGCATGGGCAGCGCGGCCAGCATGGGGGCCATCCTCCTGGCGGCCGGGGCCAAGGGCATGCGCTACGCCCTGCCCAACTCCCGCATCATGATCCACCAGCCCTCCGGCGGCTTCCAGGGACAGGTGACCGACATCGACATTCATGCGCGCGAAATCCTGCGCATGCGCGAAAAGCTCAACCAGATCCTTGCCAATCACACTGGCATGAATATTGATAAAATCCGGGACGACACGGAACGCGACTACTTCATGAGCTCCGAGGACGCCGTAACCTACGGGCTTATCGACAAAGTGCTCGCTTCGCGCCAGACCCAGGAAGACGAGAAGAAATAGCCTCCGCAACGCCGCCCGGAAGGTTTTTCCCCCGGGCGTCAGGGAAGACGCCATGACCAAGAAAAAGAATCCCGTATCCTCCGAGCTGAGCTGCTCGTTCTGCGGCAAGAGCCAGGACGAGGTGCAGCGCCTCATCGCAGGCCCCGACGTCTACATCTGCGACGAGTGCGTCTCGCTGTGCAACGAGATCATCGCGCAAGAGAGCCTCAACGAGGAGACAGTGGACGGCAAGCTCCTGCCTCCGGCCGAGATCAAGCGCCTGCTCGACGAGTACGTCATCGGCCAGGACCAGGCCAAAAAGATTCTGGCCGTGGCCGTGCACAACCACTACAAGCGCGTGTTCTACGCCGGCGGCGCCAAGGGCGACGACGTGGAGCTGGACAAGTCCAACATCCTGCTCATCGGCCCCACCGGCTCGGGCAAGACCCTCCTGGCCCAGACCCTGGCGCGCATCCTCAAGGTGCCCTTCGCCATCGCCGACGCCACCACCCTCACCGAGGCCGGCTACGTGGGCGAGGACGTGGAGAACATCCTCGTCCAGCTCCTGCAGAACGCCGACTACGACATCGAGGCCGCGTCCAAGGGCATCATCTACATCGACGAGATCGACAAGATCGCGCGCAAGTCCGACAGCCCCAGCATCACCCGCGACGTGTCCGGCGAGGGCGTGCAGCAGGCCCTGCTCAAGATCATCGAGGGCACCGAGGCCAACATCCCCCCCAAGGGCGGACGCAAGCACCCCCAGCAGGAATTCATCCGCCTCAACACCTCGAACATCCTGTTTATCGTCGGCGGCGCCTTCATCGGCCTGGAAAAGATCGTGCAGCAGCGCATGCGCGGCGCGTCCCTGGGCTTCGGCGCCAAGATGGACGGAACCCGCGAGGACGACGTGTCCAAGCTGCTGGTGCAGTCCCACCCTTCGGACCTGGTGAAGTTCGGCCTCATCCCGGAGTTCGTGGGCCGAATCCCCATCATCACCTCGCTCACGGAGCTCTCCGAGGACGACCTCATCCGCATCCTCACCGAGCCCAAGAACGCCCTCGTGAAGCAGTACATGAAGCTCTTCGAGCTGGACAAGGTGCGCCTGCGCTTCACCTCCAACGCCCTGGCCTCCATCGCGCGCAAGTCCATCGAACGCAAGACCGGCGCGCGCGGCCTGCGCAACGTGATGGAAAACATCATGCTGGACATCATGTACCAGCTGCCTTCGCTCAACGGCGTCACAGAGTGCGTTATCAACAAGGCCGTGGTGGAGAAAGGGCAGGACCCGTTGCTCTTCTACCAGCAGGAAGTGAAGACCGCGTAGCCGTATCGAATCCAAAGCACTTAGGGGAGAGCAGCAGCTCTCCCTTTTTTTTGCAAATCACACCAAGGCCAAAGCGTGCGTTACGCTGCTCACTTGCTCCACGATTTGCACACATTGATGGTGCGATGCTGTGTCAGGCCCGTCCGATAGCGCTCGGGCGTCAGCAGCCGCTGAGTTTTACGCTGAGAAGGCCAATTCCGAGCGTTCTGCTGTCGCCATCGCCAAAATGCGAGGGCGAGAGCGCATCATTGACAATGAATTCAATGACGGCATGACCGCTCAACAGAAGTTCACCCGGTACCTCTACGATATACTTTTGGACACCGGATTCAAGTTGCACGGACTTGACATCTCTTCCGTTGATACGCACTTCAAGAAGCCTAGATGTTCTGCCCGGCCATACGGGAATTGTTGCAATAAATTCGAGCGTCATTCCGAGATTCGGAGAAGGGACGGTGAACGGCAGGTAGGAAACGATGCCGGAGCTCCATGCTCCACCCCATGGTTCGGGTGTGTGCCACCCGTTGCGATGGAAGAACATCTTAGGCAATTCGTTTACCTTGTAAAGTACATTAGGCTTGAGGTCGAAGTTTATGCGGTCGAAGTGTAACGGGTTCCAATTCAGAAGTGCATTCCGACCGAGCATTTTTTTGTACATTATATATGTCTTCCAGTATTTGTCCAAGTTAAATCCAGCATGATGTGTCACTTGCGAAAATGGATCGACAAGAGTTCGTATGTTTGCGTCATGCACAGGCTTTTGACCGCATCCGAATGCGAGTTGCCGCGCAAGACCCCATGGTTCCACATAGTCGTTCATCACCTGGCTTGAGTCTACGTTGTGATAGTATGTAAATGCAGACGAAAGACCGACAAGTACAGACACTATTACAGGAAGAAATCGCCCCAAGGGGTTGCGAATTGTCGCTAAATAATTGACAAACAAAGACATTGCAGCAATCGCCCAAAAAAATGCGAACCTGCTGTCGATGTACGCTGCCAGGCGGATGTTCTGATACTTTGAAGTAAGGGCTAATGGAAGGGTAGTGAATGCGGAGAGCAGGATGCAGAGGCCGATGATCACGCCTCGATTGTTTGGTTTTAGGGCCCGCGACATGGTCCGATAACACAGATATGTGCACAACAGGGCGACCAGCAGCATGGCCACGAAGTATGCCGACGGAAGAAAGTCTAGAGAGAACTTGAAGTCGTATAAGTCCTGCCTCGCCAAGCTTATACATCCAACAGTATGCTCAAAAATAGTTTGAGCAATAAGCAAGGGGTTGGATTTTGTTGAGACGACGGCTCCAGCGTATGATGGAGATGAAAATGTCCTTAGGGTGTATTGTGTTAGTCCGGAAATCAATACGGGTGCAATGTCAAGCAGCAGCCTTCTGGAAGAGGCAAAACTGAACAACGAGCGCTTCATTGAAAATGGTGAATTCAGAAAATATATCACATACTCAAACAGTAGCATTGTCATTCCGAATATAAAAACGTAGTCTGACGCAAGATAGCATATGCAGCATATGAGAACACCAAGCACAAGGTGCGCCGACTGAAAACGGCAGGCTCCAACTTCATGTCTTTGAATAATGATTCTTGCCACAAGCAACACCATGAGTGGCAGAGTTGTGGCAATATTGTGGCTGTTTGGCGGGAGGTTGTTGAGGTCCAACACCTGAAAAGAAACAGTGAGAACCATCACCAGTATAAATATATCGCTTTTGATGGCCTTTGAAAAGTAATAGGCAAACAGAGCGTGTGTGATAAAAAATATGACTACATATACAAGTCTCGCGAGAAAGTAGTCCGATGCAAGCTCGATCCAAAATGTGAAGGGAAAGAATAAACTCAGCCTTCCTGATTCGAGAGTTGTTTCAAGGGCAAGAGAAAATACGTCATTTAGGCCCTCCATCGCCCTGTTGTGTATTGCCAGCTGATCCGGCGTCAATCGATATCCTGGCAGAAACAGTAAAACATGCGGTATGTAAACTAGGGCTGTCAATACATACAAAATGTGTGCGCTTTGCACTCCGCAACATTTACCGGCGTGGCCTGTATTCTCTTTCATCCCATATCCTGGTTGCATTCCGAAATTTTCCAAATGCTGTACAGAGTGGCGGTTGTAACCCGACGCCGACGCCCAGCGGATGGGAGTTTAAGCCGGATTGCCTGCCGCGTCGGTCTTCGTTCTGGCCTTCTCAAGATGACCTGCGAGGACAGCCGAGTTGGGGTCCCCCCGTTTGTTTCCCCGGAATGGTCGGAGGTTTTCTGTTGGGGTCATCGAAAAAGGTCAACGGCCGCTGTTAATTTCTGTCACTGGATCCAGAATCGACTGAAAGTCTTGATCCCGGAAACGCTTACCGACTGACGTCATTGTCGGATACTCCACCAAACCATCGCTGTCCGATCGTGGCGTTTCGATCACGCGGCGATCGATGTCTCGGGGAGTAGAAACGGTTCCTGCGTACACTTGTCAAGCATGCCGCAGTCCCTGCACCCTTTGTCCGGGAGGATTACGTCGTTGCGCCGCTTTGTGCCCCTTGATGAACCGCGCCTCGTCTTCGACAGGGGCATGCGATGTTTTGTCCGGAACTTGCTGGAGTACATACGGCCCCGGCGCCAGGAAAATTCGTAGCGCCCATGGGTGACGCACCAGGACGTGCCTGTTGTTACAAGGCCGCCCGTGCATTCTGTCACGGTGAGCGGTCTGGGAACTCCGTGCTGGAGCGGTCCGGGAGACGTATCCGCGGGTGGGTGCTCATCAGGGTTCGTTCCGGGTCAGAATCCCTTGCAGCCTTCAATAGACGCTCGTGTCGCCGGAGGGGGCCCCACGTCGTCGGGCATCGGGATATGGATCATGTTGCTGCGGATCGTTGCGAAAATTTCATTGAATTCTCTGGGCTGATTCCGGGGCGGTCACGTTGCTTTCCGGACTGTTGCGAGTGGATACCCAAAGCCTAGATACATATCTCGATGCGGTTCCTGCCGTTCAATTTGGCCCGGTAGAGGGCCGCTTCGGCGCGGCGCAGGAGCGATTCGCCGTTCTCGTCGTCGTCGGGCACGCAGGCCGTCACGCCGAAGCTGGCCGTTACGTGTCCCACCAGGGAAAACTCGATCTCCCCGATGGCCTCGCGCAGCCGTTGAGCCTGCTTGGCCGCCACGTTGGCGTCCGTCTCCGGGCACACCAGCAGGAACTCCTCGCCGCCCCAGCGCCCCACGGTGTCCGTCTCGCGGGCCAGGTCTTCCAGGGCGTCGGCGATACGCACGAGCACGAGGTCGCCCACCTGCTGGCCGAATCGGTCGTTGACGGTCTTGAAAAGGTCCACGTCCAGGAGGATCACCGAGAAGGGCGCGCTGTGGAAGCGCTTGTGGCGGCGCAGTTCCGCGCGCAGGGAGTGTTCCAGCCTGCGACGGTTGCACAGGCCCGTGAGCCTGTCTGCAGGGGAGAGTTGCAGCAGGGCGCGTTGTTTCGCGTCGAGCGCCCGCCTGCCGAGGTCGAGTTCCCGGTCCTTCCCGCGCAGTGTTTCCTCCAGATGGTCCACAAGTTCGCGGATGCGTCCGGTCATCTGGTTGAAGGCTTCGGCCAGCGCGCCCAGTTCGTCGCGGCCGCCCGGGTCCACGGTCACCTCCAGGTTACCCGCTCGCACCCGCTCGGCACCGCGCGTTATGGCCAGGATGCGCCATGTGACGCCCCGACTGACGTACGCCGCCGCGCCCGCGGCGCAGGCGATGCCCAGAAGCGTCATGCCCAGGTTGATCCACAACGCCGCTCCGCTGACACGCTCGATGCGTTCCCGGCTGCGTGTCACCTCGTCCTGGGAGATTTTGCGCAGTTCCTGGGAAATGGGGTCGATGGTCTTGGCCTGGAGGGACATGTCGTTGATCTTGGAGCGCACCTCCACGTCGGCGTCCAGAACCCTGGAAGCCAGGGTTGCATAATCGTCCACGAGGTGGATGGCCTCCAACTTGCGTTGCATGGGCATGGAGTCCATTTCGCCCAGGGCGAGCCTGATCCTGGAGAGCTTGTTGAACGCCAGCTGCATGGAGGGACGTTGGCGCGTGATGCGGTAGCGCTTTTCATCCAGCTCCGCCTCGCGCACGAGGAAGCTCAGGTTCGGGTTGCTGGCGAAGACGGCCTTGAGTTCCGCCATGCGCTGGTCCAGACGGGTTTCCAGCCCGTTTTCAGGATCGGCCAGGGCGGTGAGCAGGGCCATGCTTTCGAGCATCACCGTGGAGAAACGCTTGGCGATGGAAAGGTAGAGGGTGATGTCCATGTTGCGCCGACGCAGGGACTCGCCCGCGACAAAGGCGGGCATCAGGTTCCTGAGCTCCTCGTTGACGGCGATGACGCGGGCCGTGGCGGCGAAGGCTGGCTGGCCGTAGGTCTCCTGCGCCTTGGCAAACCCCACCTCCTGGTAGGTGAGCAGGAAGTCGCGGTAGAGGCGGCGGGCCTTTTCCAGACCTGCGTCCATGTCGAACACCTTCTGGCGCACGTCCATGCTGGTCTGGATGTCGGCTTCGGCGTCGTGGATGATCATCATGGAGGCGAAGTTCACCGCGCCGCCCAGCACGAAGGCCGCCAGCACCACGGCAAAGGCGAGTCCGAACCGGGAGGTGACGCCCAGGCGCGCCCGGACGCCGGGAGCAGGGGAGGAGGGGGCTGGGTCAAGGGGCATGGGTGAACACGACGTTGGCCTTGAGCCCCTTGACTCCCTGGGAAGAATCCTCCAGGCGCAACACGTTGAAGCTTGGTCTTGCGCAGTCGCCGAACTCGTTGCAGGCCAACAGACCGCCGACGCCCTTGTGGTCTCGCGTGGCGTAGAGGGCGTCGCGCAGGGCCTGGCGGCCGATGCGCACGGAGCCGCCCGGTCCTTTCTGGGCGGCCTTTTCGATGGCGGCGAAGAGGATGCCCGCCGCGTCGTAGGCGGAGAGCCAGTAGTCCGTGGGCGGGTCCTGCTTGAACTTCTGGACGTACTGGGCGGTCAGCGCGGCCACTTCCGGCCCCTGGGGCGGCGGGGTGGGCCCCACGAAGTACATGCCCACGGCTGCCGAGGACACGGCGTCCAGGAAGGATTGGTCGATGAGCGCCCCGTCGCTCATGAGCACCAGGTTTTCCAGGCCGGGGGTCTTGCGCGCCTGTGCGAGCACGTGGTTGCCTTCGGGCTGGAAGAGGGGAAAGAACACGAGTTGCGCGCCGGTTACGGCCACGGCCTCCAGCACGGGGGCCATGTTGGCGTCTCCCTTGTTCACGGTGGCGCTCAGGGCGACCTTGCCTCCCAGGCGCTCGAATTCGGTGCGGAAGCCCTCGGTGAGCCCCCGGGTGTAGATGTCGCCGTCGTTGATCACGGCTGCCAGGCGCAGGCCGAGTTTCTCGAAGGCGAAACGGGCGGCGGCGGGGCCGGCGAACTCCTCGTTGGGAGCGGTGCGGAAGAAGCCCGGCTGCCACTTGGGGGCCTTCTGTCCGCCGATGGAGGTGAGGAACGGGGCGCTGTTGTTGCCCGAGATCATGGAGAGCCCGGCCTCGGTCATCACCTGGGCGGCGGTGGCGGCGTCGGCCGAGCAGGTGGTGCCGAAGATGGCCAGCACGGCCGGGTCGGAGACGATTTTCAGGGCCGAGACGGCACCGCCCTCGGGCTTGCAGCCGGTGTCCTCCACCAGCAGGGAGACCTCGCGGCCCAGGAGCTTGTTGCCCCGCTTCTCCAGGGCCAGTTCGAAGCCGCGCAGCTGGTCCTGTCCGATGACCGCCACCTTGCCGCTCAGTGACTGGATGACGCCCAGGCGGACGGGCTTGCCCGGTGCAATGGTGACGCAGCCCAGGGGGTCGGAGCAGGGCTGCTGCGCTTCGTTCCTGGAGCAGGAGACGGCCCACGCGAGACACAAAAACATGAACGCTGCGACGTGAAACAGCCTGCGTTTGCCCCGTGTCATTCTCCCTCCAGGATTACGGTCGGATGCGGCTTGAACGGTTCGTCCATCCGATCCAATCAGTATTTTGGCGGCCCATCGTTGTCAACAGCAGCCTCGAAGGGCGTGCCCCCGGGAGATCCCCTTCCCGTAACGTCCGGGCAGCGCATTAAAATTGTTTCACATTTTGATGATTTGACATTTCCAGGGCCTGTCTTAATCTCTCTTGCCTTTCGTTGTGCCGTCTCGCGCCCCTCCGGCGCGGACAACCATTCCCAGGAGGCCAGAATGACCAGCATTTTCTCCGATGACCAGCCCCGCCGGGCGGACCGTCTCCGCCTGCCTGTGATGAGCCTGCGCGAGGTGGTCATGTTCCCGCGCTCCATCGTGCCCCTGTTCGTGGGCCGGGAGGCCTCCATCAAAGCCATCGAGAACGCGGTCTCCACCTACGACAAGAAGATCTTCCTGGTGGCCCAGCGTGCCCCCGAAACCGAAAAGCCCCAGGCGGACGACCTGTTCCGCATGGGCACCGTCTCCAAAATCCTCCAGATGCTGCGCCTGCCCGACGGCACCATCAAGGTGCTCTTCGAGGGCCTCTACCGCGCCGAGTGGGACGAGGACGGCCTTGAAGGCTTCGAGGACGACTTCCCCACCGCTCGCGTCTCGCGCATGGCCGAAGACGACGGCGAGGGCAGCGAGGCCGAGGCCCTGGTGCGCACGGCCCACGAAGCCATGGAGCACTACGGCCGCATCAACAAGAAGCTCGCCCCGGAAACCATCCTGGCCATCAACGCCCAGACCGCGCCCGGCCGTCTGGCCGACGCCATCATGCCCCACCTCAAGGTGGACTACATCAAGAAGCAGGAGATTCTGGAGCAGCTCGCCCCCGTGAAGCGCCTGGAAGAGGCCTTCGCGCTCCTGCAGGGCGAAATCGAGATTTCCTCCATCGAGAAGAAGATCAAGAGCCGCGTGAAGCAGCAGATGGAGAAGAACCAGCGGGAATACTACCTCAACGAGCAGCTCAAGGCCATCCACAAGGAAATGGGCCGCGACGAGGACCCCCTTGCCGAGGTGGCCGAGTTCGAGCAGCGCCTCCAGGAAAAGGACATGCCCCAGGAGGCCCGCGAGAAGGCCCTGCGCGAGCTCAAGAAGATGAAGCACACCCCGCCCTCCTCGGCGGAGTACACGGTGGTGCGCAACTATGTGGAATGGATCCTGGACCTGCCCTGGAACACCCTCCAGGACGTGACCATCGACGTCACCAAGGCCAAGGAGATTCTCGACGCCGACCACTACGGCCTGGACAAGCCCAAGGAGCGCATCCTCGAATACCTGGCCGTGCAGAGCCTCGTGGAGAAGATGAAGGGCCCCATCCTCTGCCTGGTGGGCCCCCCGGGCGTTGGCAAGACCTCTCTGGCCAAGTCCATCGCGCGGTCCATGGACCGCGAGTTCGTGCGCCTCTCCCTGGGCGGCGTGCGCGACGAGGCCGAAATCCGCGGCCACAGGCGTACCTACGTGGGCGCGCTGCCCGGCAAGATCATCCAGTCGCTCAAGCGCGTGAAGTTCAACAACCCCGTCTTCTGCCTGGACGAGGTGGACAAGATGTCCACCGACTTCCGGGGCGACCCCTCCTCGGCGCTCCTCGAAGTGCTCGACCCCGAACAGAACTACGCCTTCGGGGACCACTACCTGGACCTGGACTACGACCTTTCCAAGATCTTCTTCATCACCACGGCCAACTCGCTGCACTCCATTCCCCTGCCCCTGCAGGACCGCATGGAGATCATCCGCATCCCCGGCTACCTGGAGACGGAGAAGCAGGCCATCGCGGAGAACTTCCTCCTGCCCAAGAAGATCGCGGAGAACGGGCTCAAGCCCGGCAACATCAGCGTCTCCAGCGAGGCCGTGCTGGAGATCATCCGCCGCTACACCCGCGAGGCGGGCGTGCGCAACGTGGAGCGCGAAATCTCCTCCTTGTGCCGCAAGGTGGCCCGCAAACTGGTGGAAGGTCACGACCGCGAGGCCAAATTCCCCATCGACGGGGAGAACGTCCAGCAGTACCTGGGCGTGCCCAAGTTCCGCTACGGCGAGATGGAGGAGGCCCCCCAGGTGGGCGTCTCCACCGGCCTGGCCTACACGGAGCTGGGCGGCGAGATGCTCATGGTGGAGACGGCCCTCATGCCCGGAGCGGGCAAGGTGGAGATCACCGGCAAGCTGGGCGACGTGATGCAGGAGTCGGCCCGCGCGGCCCTGAGCTACATCCGCTCGCGCTCGGCCAACTTCGGGCTCAAGCCGGACTTCCACAAGGAGATCGACATCCACATCCACGTGCCCGAGGGCGCCATCCCCAAGGACGGCCCCAGCGCGGGCATCACCCTGGCCACGGCCATGGTCTCGGCCCTCTTGAACATGCCCGTGCGCAACGACCTGGCCATGACCGGAGAGATCACCCTGCGCGGGCGCGTGCTGCCCATCGGCGGCCTGCGCGAGAAGCTCCTGGCCGCCCACCGCGCCCAGATCAAGAAGGTGCTCATTCCCGAGGAGAACGCCAAGGACCTCAAGGAAGTGCCCGAGGCCATCCTGAACGGCCTGGAGATCGTCCAGGTGAAGCACATGGACGAGGTGCTGGCCCAGGCCATCCTCTGCGAAGGCCCGGACAAGCTCTTCTGCGGGCGCGGAGCGGGCGTCGCGCCCCTGGCCGCCAGTCTGCTCAAGGAAGAATACCAGGGCCAGACCAGGCACTAGGCCGCACGGACGCCGCAAAACCCAAAGGCCGGGATTGCTCCCGGCCTTTTTGCGTTCTCCGGAGGGGTACTCCGGCCTTTGATAGGGGGCATCCTCTTGTTCTGCGGCATATCCGCCCGCCGCTCCCCCCGATTTCGCCGACCACGCCCCTGCCGTCTTCCCCAGTCCCTCTCGGGGCGCGCTGCGTCCCACGCCCTTGCCGCCCCTGCCGGGTTCGGCAAGGGCGGCGGGGAGCCGACCGTTACTCAACGCTGGCAAGCAGCAAGAGAGGGGGAATGATGATCCTGAGTCGCTCCTTGAGATCCGTGTAGTTCTGGGACGCCCAGGTTTCCGTGAAGCGCATTTCGCCTGCATCGATCCGGATGACTGCCCCGAAACGGTAGTGGTTGAAAGCGAAGATCGCGCCGTTGAAGGAGACGTCTACCTTGATTTCGTAGGAGTCGGCACGGGGCCCCTTGGTGAAGGACAGCACGTTGGCGTGGATGTCGCGTCCCCCGCCCACCAGCGAGACGATCTTCCGAGCGGCCTCCTGGGCCTTTGCGTCCACGTCGGCTTCGAGCTGACGGCGCGACATCCCCGAGAACTGGTGGCGGAAGCCCTCGAAGGTCATGGTCCTGCTCTCGGCGGTCACGCTGGCGTCGGCCACGATGTAGCAGTTGCCGTAGGCGTCGATGTTGTCGCGCATCTTCCTCTGGAAATCGTCGAACCGGTTCGAATCGCGAAGGTCCAGCACGCCTTCGGCCTTGTCCACGGTGTAGGTGACCGCCAGGGACCTGTCGTTCATGGGATACAGGGTGATCCTGGTCTGGAAAGGCTTGCCGTATTCCCTGCGCGCTGAGGGCTTGCCGTTCTCCACGGGCATGGAGGAGAGCGCGATCCCGTAGGAGACTTCGTAGGGACGGTTGACGAAGTCGGCGCGCAGAGTGAACTGCATGCTGGCGGAGCGCTTGGGAGTGCGGACCGTCTGCTTCGCGCAAACCGACGGAAATTCGCTTTCGCAGAGCGTTACCTCGAGCTGTTCGTCTCCGAAGAAGTCGTCCGCGTCGAGCTTCAGGCTCGTGACCGCTCCGACGATCCTGTTCTCCACATAGACCCGCCCGGCGCTCTTCACGGTGAGCGATTGCCTGAGGAATTCCGGGTCTGGCTCGGGCGAACCGATCACCGGAATCCTGCGAGTGCCGCTCGACTCAATGCGCAACTGGCCCTCCGCGTCGAAGGAGACCCTGGAGGACAGCTCCCTGCTGTAGATGTCGTAAGCCCGGCATTCCTGATGGAATACGAAGATGCACGCGAGAGTCGCCAGGAAGATGGTGATCCTTGAAGTCATGAGGCCCCTCCTTGAATTGTGTCCGCGTCTTCCGCATCCCGGTTTCGGGGAAGATTGGACGGGCGCGTTGTGTTCGGCTCGCCTGTTCCTTGTCGGCGCCTGACCGGTCCGTCCCGACGATCTCCCGTCCCTTGCCGGGATGTCCGAGGGGACCGTGGTCATGCGCGCGTCTTGATCCCCAAGACGGACCCGGGGGCGAAGTCCGTCGTCCGGGGGGCCGCTATTTTTGAAAATGACCGCAGAGGTCCGTATTTTCGGTGAAATTCCGAGGAATGCAATACCATTGCGATATGATTAACGGGTGGTGCCTGGTGTCTATTCATCCTCCGACGGTCTTCATTGACAAGTTTGTCCCAGCCTTTATTACATAGATGTAAGGGGGGCCTTATCATGAGCAACTTCGTTGTGATCCAGGATGCGGACAAGTGCGGCCATTGCGAGGCGTGCGTGGCCAAGTGCATGAAATCGAACCATTTCCCGGCTAGGGTGCGCATGGCGGACATGGTGTCTCCCCACCACACCAAGGTGGGGACGCATCACTTCGCCTTTCTCTCCTGCCACCACTGCGAAGACCCCAAGTGCGTGCACGCCTGCCCGCACGGGGCCATGGTGCGAACAGAGGAGGGCGTGGTGCGCGTCTCCGAGGAAAATTGCCACGGCTGCGCCGAGTGCGTGCACGCCTGCCCCTGGCACGTGCCGCGTGTGCTGGGCGACACGCCCACGGTGAAGTGCAATCTCTGCGGAGGCAAGGCAGGACACGGCGAACAGCCCGAGTGCGTGCGTACCTGCCCCAAGGGCGCCCTGCGCCTGGTGCGCATCCAGGAGATGGGCCTTGAAGGGCGGCCGGAGTACGCCCAAAAGTTCTTCATGCGCAATTTCCTCAAGGGCTGATTCTGCGTTTCCGGCGGGCGGCATGAGGGGCCGCCCGCCGGAACCGTTTGGCGTCCGCCGCGTCCGCTAGCCGCCCCGGAGCCTTCGCTGTTTGCCCGCGCCGCCTCTCGACAAACACCACCTCTTCATCTATCAAGCCGCCAACGACGCCATCAGGAGCCCTCATGCCCTGTCCCCGCATTGTCATCCAGCGTCAGGCCGATTTCGATCCGCTGCTCGCCAAGCTCAAGGGCCGGGAAGACCCCGGCCAGGACGTGGAAGCCCGCGTGCGCGACATCCTGGCCTACGTCCAGGCCCAGGGAGACGAAGCCCTGGCCGATTTCAACCGCCGCTTCGACTGCCCCTCCTTCGCCGCCTCCATGCTGCGCGTGCCCGAGGCCGAGATCCAGGCGGCCGAGTCCCTGGTGATCGGCTCGGACCTGGCCATCATCCGCGAGGCCGCCGCCAACATCCGCGCCTTCCACGAACGCCAGAAACAGAACTCCTGGTGGACCACGGGGCCCGACGGCGTGATCCTGGGCCAGATGGTGCGCCCCGTGGACTCCGTGGGCCTTTACGTGCCTGGAGGGCAGGGGGGCGAGACGCCGCTCATCTCCTCGCTGCTCATGAACGCCATCCCCGCCCAGGTGGCGGGCGTGGAGCGCATCGCGGCCATCTCGCCGCCGCGCGCCGACGGCACGCTCAACCCCTACATCCTCGCCGCAGCGGCCATCCTGGGCATCCGGGAGGTCTACCGCGTGGGCAGCGCCTGGGGCATCGCCGCCCTGGCCTTCGGCACCCGCACCATCCCCTCGGTGGACGTGATCGCCGGGCCGGGCAACATGTACGTCACCACCGCCAAGCGCCTTCTCGTGGGCCAGGTGGGCATCGACATGATCGCAGGCCCCTCCGAAATCGTCATCCTGGCCGACAAGAGCGCCCCCGCCGCCTGGCTGGCGGCCGACATGCTCTCCCAGGCCGAGCACGACCCCCTGGCCGCCTCCATCCTGGTCACGGACAGCCCGGCCCAGGCCGACGCCGTGCTGGCCGCCTTGCGCGACCAGCTCGAACGCCTGCCCCGGGCCGAGATCGCCCGGCGCTCCCTGGCCCAATGGGGCGCGGTGGTCGTCGCCCCGGACATGGACGAGGCCCTCGCGGCCGTGAACCGCCTGGCCCCGGAACACCTGGAATTGGCCGTGGAAGACGGCTGGGGCATCCTCGGGCGCATCCGTCACGCCGGGGCCATCTTCCTGGGCGCGGGCTGCCCCGAGCCCGTGGGCGACTACTTCGCCGGGCCCAACCACGTGCTGCCCACCATGGGCAACGCCCGGTTCTCTTCGGCCTTGTCCGTGGAGACCTTCATCAAGAAGTCCAGCCTCATCGCCGCGCCCCCGTCCTACGCGCGCAGGCACGGGGCCAAGATCGCGAGGCTGGCGCGCCTGGAGGGCCTGGAGGCCCACGCCCGCTCCGTCGAGTGCCGCAACGAATAGCTCCCCGGAGGACCCGACCATGCAAGTGGCCGTCACCACCGACATCAAGGAATATCCCCTGATTTCCAGAGGCAAGGTCCGCGACATCTACCAGGTCGCCGACGACGCCCTGCTCATCGTCACCACGGACCGCATCTCCGCCTTCGACGTGGTCCTGCCGGACCCCATCCCCTTCAAGGGCGTGATCCTCAACAAGATCACCACGTTCTGGATGCGCATGTTCGATGGCGTGGTGGAGAACCACCTCCTCGCCGTGGACGTGGCCGACTTCCCGGCCAAGCTCAAGCCCTACGCCGACATGCTGGAGGGCAGGGCGGTGCTGGCGCGCAAGGCCAAGCCACTGCCCATCGAGTGCATCGTGCGCGGCTTCATCACGGGCTCGGGCTGGAAGGACTACAAGGCCACCGGCAAGGTCTGCGGCCACGAGCTGCCCCAGGGGCTCGAGGAGTCGCAGATGCTCGAAGCCCCGCTCTTCACGCCGTCCACCAAGGCCGACATCGGCCAGCACGACGAGAACATCACCCTGGAGCAGGCCAAGGCCCTCACCGGCCAGGACGTGTTCCACAAGGCCCAGGAGACCGCCCTGGCCATCTACTCCAAGGCCCGCGCCTACGCCTCGGGCCGGGGCATCCTCATCGCGGACACCAAGTTCGAGTTCGGCATGATCGGCGACAAGCTGATCCTCATCGACGAGGTGCTCACGCCCGACTCCTCGCGCTTCTGGCCCGCGGAGGGCTTCAAGCCCGGCCAGGGACAGCCCAGCTTCGACAAGCAGTACCTGCGCGATTGGCTGGAATCCGTGGGCTTCAACAAGAAGCCCCCCGCCCCCGCCATGCCCGAAGAGGTGGCACGGCGCACCCAGGCCAAGTACCTGGAGGCCTACCAGGCCCTCACCGGCGAAAGCCTGACCTTCTGAATCCGGAGCGGCAGGAGGACGCGCGGCTTCGCGCCACGTTGACGCGCCCCTCCCGATGGCGTAAAAACATTGAATTTCGCGCCGTATCCGGCCGTCTTTTCGCAAATCCAAAGGTGATAGGAACACTCATGGAGACCCTTCGCACGCTTCCCGGCGACGATGTCCGCCAGATCATGTGGCGCTTCGCCGACCGTTACGACATCCAGATGACCGTACAGTCCGCCCGCTCCCTGGCCCGCACCCTGGTGGCGCGCCTGGTGGCGGAGGGCGCGCGCCACACCCACGAGTGGACCGACCACAAGGCCCAGCTCCTCGACGCCTTCGACTCCTCCGGGCTCACCGCCCTCTTCATGGACCCCCACCAGGGCGGCTTCATCGAGGGTCCCAAGAACCTCGCCCTGGCCCTGGTCGCCTTCGAGCTGGCCTGGGTGGACGCCGGTGCGGCCACCTGCTCGCTGGCCACCAACCTGGCCCTGGCCCCCATCCACGAACGCGGCACCCCCGACCAGCGCGACTCCTACATGAGCCGCTGCGTGCCCCCCCAGCCCGGCGAGGACCGCACCATCATCCGCGGCGCCTTCGCCCTCACCGAGCCCCTGCCCTACGTGGGCGTGGAGACCAACACCCTGGTGGGCAAGCTCCGCGTGGCCGAGTGGGAGGAGGGCAAGGAGCCCATCCTCCAGGTGGACAAGCGCGGCCGCTTCATCACCGGCATGGACTTCGCCAACTTCGCCACCTGCGCCGTGGACACCGACGATCCGCGCATCAAAACCTCCTGCATCGTCATCGTGGAAGACACCGACGAGGGCCTCTTCGACCGGGGCGCGCCCACCCTCAAGATGGTGCACCAGCTTTCCTCCACGCGCGACCCGGTGTTCAACCTGAAGGTCCCGGCCAGCCGCATCGTGGGCGGTTACACCGTCAAGGACGGCGTCATCGTTCCCAACTACACCCACTCCGAGATCATCGGCGCGGTGTTCCACCGTACCCGCGTGCCCGTGGCGCTCATGTCCACGGCCAAGCTCCTCTCGGCCGTGGAACCCGTGATCCGCTACCACCGCCAGCGCTTCCGCGGCGGCGACGCCCAGCCCGGCACCCCCAAGTTCGACCTGGGCATCCAGCAGAAGCAGGACGCCGTGCTGCGCCTGGCCGAAGTATGGGCCATGGGCGAGGCCGGAGCCTCCCTGGGCTTCGAGACCGCCCGCCTCTTCGACCAGCTCGACCCCTCCGAGAAGGAGAAGGACCGCATCTTCTCCGAGCAGGGCATCATGGGTCCCAAGTCCCAGCTGTCGGCCCTTCGCAAGGTCGAGAAACAGGCCATCGAGCTCCTCGGCCTGGAAGCCCAGCCCGAAGGCCAACGCGACGAGGCCCGCATCGAGGCGCTCAAGGCCGACCCCCTGGTGCGCTACGCCACCCTGGAGGCCCTGGCCAACATCCTCTGCCCGGCCTGCAAGCTCTGGAACACCGGCCAGGGCGCCAACATGATGCGCGAAGTGCTGGCCCTCATGGGCGGCTACGGCATCACCGAAGACTGCCCCGGCTTCCTCTTCTACAAATGGACCGACTGCCAGCTGGAAGCCACCTACGAAGGCCCCGAGGCCGTGCAGCGCCGCCACCTCTCCATCACCATGACCAACGAGGTCTTCCTGGCCAGGCTGCGCATCTGGATCGAGGAGTTCAATATCCTGGCCGCCACCCGCCCCGAGACCGGCGCGGGGGCCGTGGCCGCCTCCATGGAGCTGTGGCTGTGGACACTGGAGTTCCTCCACCGCGCCAAGGACCCCTCCGGCGCGCGCCTCTACCACAACCGCCGCCAGAACGTGACCTTCCCCATGGCCGACGCCCTCTGCTGGGTGATGGCCTCCCGCGCCCAGGTCGGAGACGTGCTGGAGCTGGCCGAGAAGGGCCCCGAGAACCCCATCGTGGCCGAGGGCCTGGAAGGCACGCTGGGCTTCTTCGCGGACCTCTCCATGGTGCAGGCCGCCCGCGCCGCCGGGGAGTGCGCCCGGGTGTGCGCCCAGATGGTCTACGGCTTCGGCCCCCAGGACGAGGCCGAGCTGGCCGCCTTCGAGGCCCTGCGCGCCGGAATCGACCGCGCCACCGCCGGGGCCGCCCTGGCCAAAGACCGCGCCGGCCAGGCCCTGACCCAGGTGATGATCCCCGAGGCCCTGGACTACCCCCAGTAGACCGGCCCCGGCTGACGAACGACGATCCGGCCGCCGGACGCTTTTCCGCACGGAAAGGCGTCCGGCGGCGTTCGCGCCCTGAGGCCGTCCTTGGTGACGTCTCGCGGGCATCGTGAGCGGCGGCCCTCCCGACGGGGAGAGCCCGCTGCGGGCCAAAGGGCCGCGCCCTTTGCGATCCTTTGATTCCACAGACCTTACCGTGACCCCGGACGCGCCGGGGCTGCCCAACGAGGGAGAGAGCATGTCGGAGATGGAACGCCAAAGCATGGACGTGGACATCGTCTGCGTCGGTTTCGGCCCTGCCATGGGCGGATTCCTCACCACCCTGTCCCGGGGCCTCATGAACCCCGACGGCACGCCCGCCGTGGAGAGCGCCGTCATGCCCGGCATGCCCCCGCAGGTGATCTGCTATGAGCGCGCCGACGACATCGCCGCGGGCGTCTCCGGCGTGGTGAGCAAGGCCCGGGGCATCCGCGAGACCTTCCCGGACTTCGATCCGGCCCAGGTGCCCCTGTGCGCCGAGGTGACCCACGAGAAGGTGGCCTACCTCCTGGACCCCCACGGCGCGAGCCGCCGCCAGGACCTCCTGGACATCAAGGACGGCCTCATCCGCACCTTCGGCAAGCACCTGCCCTTCTGCGGCGAGCATTCCGTGGAGCTGCCCTGGATTCCCCCGTTCCTGCGCAAGGAGCCGGGCCTGGTGTTCTCCCTGGGCCAGTTCAACCAGTGGGTGGGCGCCCAGGTGATGGCCGAGGGCGTGGCCCAGGTCTGGCCCGGCATGCCCGTGGACAAGGCGCTGGTGGAGGACGGCCGCGTGGTGGGCGTGCGCCTGGTGGACCAGGGCGTCACCAAGCAGGGCGAGCCCGACGCGGGCTACATGCCCGGCATGGACATCAAGGCGGCCCTCACCGTGATCGGCGACGGCCCCGTCGGCCCCGTGGGGCGCGGCCTGGACGACGCCATGGGCATGCCCCACGGCCACACCCGCCGCGACTGGGCCCTGGGCATGAAGATGGTGGTGGACCTGCCCGAATCCTGCACGCTGCCCGAGGGCTTCGTGCTCCACACGTTCGGCTATCCGGAGCCCGACATTTTCGGCTTCCTCTACGTGCTGCCCGGGCGCGTGGCCTCCCTGGGCATCTTCGTGCCCTCCTGGCTGGACATCCCCGTGCGCACCGCCTACCGCTACCTGCAGCACTGGATCACCCATCCCTACCTCTGGCAGCACCTCAAGGGCGGCGTCATGCGCTCCTGGGGGGCCAAGTCGCTCCTGGAGTCGGGCCGCAGGGGCGAGCCCTGGCTGGTGGGCGACGGCTACGCCCGCATCGGGGAGGGCTCCGGCACCACCAACGTGCTCACGGGCTCGGGCGTGGACGAGGCCTGGACCTCGGGCGTGCAGCTGGCCGAGGGCGTCCTCGAACTGCTCAGGGCCGGAAAGCCCTTCAGCCGGGCCAACCTCAAAGAGGCCTACGTGGCCCGCAGGCGCGCCTCGCACCTGGAGGCCGAGGCCAAGGTCGCCGAAAAGTCCCGCGACGGCTTCGGCAAGGGCTTCATCCAGGGGCTGATGGGCATGGCCCTCACGGGCTTCACCGAGGGCAAACTGAACATGTGCGGCGACCACCGCGCCCCCCACGAGCGCGTGCCCACCCTGGAGGAGACCTACTACCCCCAGATTCCCGCCGCCGAGTTGGCCAGGATGCGCGAGGAATGCCGCGCCAAGGGCGAAGCCCTGCACGACGCCGTGATGGACCGCGTGGGCTGGCCTAAAATCGAATACGACGGACAGCTCCTGGTGTCGCACCAGGACGCGCTGCTCCTGGGCGGCAAGGTGCAGGCCCCCTTCGGCTACGCCGACCACGTGGTCTTCGTGGACCCGCAACTTTGCGAGGAATGCGGCGAGAAGATCTGCATCGACATGTGCTCCGGCCAGGCCATCACCATGAACCCCGAGGCTGGCGTGCCCCTGTTCGACCGCGAGAAATGCGTGCACTGCGGAGCCTGCCTCTGGAACTGCTCCAAGGCCCACCCCAATGACCCGGAAAAGACCAACGTGGACTTCCGCGCCGGTGCGGGCGGCCTGCATTCGGCCGAGAACTAGACGCTGAAGTGACGCTTGAGATAACGACGTAAAGAAAGCCTCCGGCGGCCAAAGGGCTACGCCCTCTGGACTCCCATTCCGCTTCGCGTCGCGTGCCGGGCCGCGCACGCGGCCCGGCACGCGACGCGAAGCAATTGCGGGTCCAGGGGGATCATCCCCCTGGCGGGAGAGTCCAGAGAGGGCGGCGCCCTCTCTGGTGGGGTCCGGGGCGAAGCCCCGGCCGCCGGAGGCCATCCAGACACGACCTGAAGGAGAATCTATGAGCGCTGGCTATCATATCGTGGTCTGCGGCGGCATCGTGCCCGATCCGCTCCAGACGCTCGAACCCGTGAAGGGGCCCGCCGGGTGGGGCCTGAAAAACGAGCTGATGCTTCCGGCCATCCTGGACCCTTGGGCCGGGCATGCGCTGTTCGAGGCCGCCAACCTGGCCAAGAACGCGCCGGGCAGCAAGGTCTGGCTGGTGAGCATGGGCCCCAAGGCCAAGCTCCAGCAGGTGATGATGACCATCGCCCAGAAGGTGCCTTTCGAGCTGGTGGTGCTGGACGGCCCGGCGGGCGGCTTCGTGGAGGCCCAGGCCGTGGGGACCGCCCTGGCCGAGGCCATCGAGGCCATTCCCGGGCTGGACAAGTCCCGCCTGCTGGTGTTCGGCGGCTGGATGTCGGCCTCGCGCGGGGCCGGAGCCACGCTGCAGATCGTGGGCGAGAAGCTGGGCATCTTCGAGCAGTTCCAGGGCGTGGACAAGCTGGAAGTCCAGTCCGGCGGCGCGCTGCGCCTGCTGGAGCGCGTGGAGGGAGGCAGCTACCAGGAATCGACCCTGGACGGCCCCCCCGCCGTGGTGGGCTGGGCTACGGGCGAGCTCCCCGAGCCCCCCAACAACCCCCAGGTGGGCATGCAGAATATGCGCCTGGTGATGCCCGCCCTGCAGAAGGCCAAGCCCGTGAAAGTGGAGGGCGGCCCGGAATATCTCTCGGTGCAGGTGCCCAGCCAGAAGCGCGAGACCCGCGTGGTGAAGGACACCCCCGTGGACGAGATCGCCAAGGAGATCGTGGACTGGCTCAAGGCCTAGTCGCGGTCGGGTGGCATTGACGTAAGAGAAGCCTCCGGCGGCCAAAGGGCTACGCCCTCTGGACTCCCTTTCCGCTTCGCGCCGGTTCCCGGACCGCCGGGCGGTCCGGGAACCGACGCGAAGCAATTGCGGGTCCAGGGGGATCATCCCCCTGGCGGGCGAGTCCAGAGAGGGCAGCGCCCTCTCTGGCCGCCGGAGGCCTGACAACGACCACACTGGCAACCCGGGCCGGACGCCCGGACCGCCGGAGGACATCATGGACAAGGTTCTTCTCATCGCCCCCGTCGAGTGCGACGGCTCTTTGGGCAAGGCTTCGCTGGAGGCCCTGACGGCCGCCAGGGATCTCGCGGGCCAGCTGGGCGCGCCGTTGTGCGTGGGCCTGGTGGGCGCGGACGTGCAGGCCGCGGCCGATTCCGTGGCCGGATGCGGGGCCGCCGAATTCTACGGTGTGGCCGGGGCCGAATACGCCCAGCCGCGCTACGCCACCGACGCGGCGGCCTTCGCCGCGCTGTGCAAGGCCTCCGGGGCCACGGTGGCGGTGGGCGCTGCCACCTCGCGGGTGAGCCGCGCGCTGCCCGGCGTGGCCGCCCGCCTGGGCGGCGTGTGCGACACGGGCGTCACGGCCCTGTCCGTGCAGGACGGCAAGCCCGTGGCCACCCGCTGGTACTACCGCCAGCGCATGTACGCCGAGATCGCTCGTCCCGCGCGTCCTTGGTTCGTCGCCCTTTCCACGGGGTGCTTCGCGCCCTGCGAGGCCGCTCCCGGCAAGGCCCAGGTGGCTGCGGCCGCTCCGGAGCTTCCCGCCGGCGTGCGCTCCAAGGTGACGGGCATGATCTGCCCCTCCGCCGAGGAGCAGACCATCCGCCCCGACGCGGCGCTGCTCTTCGTGGCCGGCGCGGGCTGGACCAAGAAGCAGGCCGACGGCCAGGCGCACCTCACCGAGGCCGAGCAGCTTATCCTGGGGTTCCTGGGCAAGGCGCAGGCCTCGCTGGGCACGTCCAAATCCCTGGTGGACCTCTCAGGCGAGGGCCAGCAGGTGATGAGCTTCCTCACGCACATGCACCAGGTGGGGCAGACCGGGGCCACGCCGCGCCACGCCAAGGGGCTGGCCACGTGCTGCCACGGCGAGGAGCCCCACACCGTGGGCTGGCGCTTCATCGGCGAGCGCCGCGCGGTGAACCTGGACGCCTCGTGCGGCTGGGCCCAGGGCAAGGCCGACGTGCTTTACGTGGCCGACGCCTTCGAGGTGATGCGCAAGGTGCTGGAGCTGATGCCGTAGATCGAAACGCGCCCGGCCCGCCGTCTTGCGGACGGCGAGCCGGGATTTGATCGGGGCGGTGCGGGGGCCTGGGCGTATTCCGGGTCCGCTCGGGCCGCGCCGGGTCCGGTGGGGGCAGGGCAGGGGAGCTAGGCGTCTTGCGCAGTCTCCTGGCGCTGCGCGGGGGCCGCGCTTTCGGTATCGGCCAAGCCGACGGCCTGGTCGAAGAGACGCCAGAGTTCCTCGAAGCCCATGCCGCTCACCGAGGAGAAGAGCACCGGGGCCTGTCCGCCCAGGAGCGCCGCCCAGCGGGCCTTCTGGGCCTGGCGGTCGCGCTGGGTGCACTTGTCGGCCTTGGTGAGCACGCCGAGCACGGGCACTCCCTCGGCGCGCAGCCATCCCACCATGTCCAGGTCGGACTGCTGGGGCGGCAGGCGGCAGTCGATGAGCACCGCCACGCCCTGGAGGCGTTCGTTGCCGGTGAGGTATCTCTCGATGAGCTTGGCCCAGCGGGCGCGCTCCTCCTTGGAGCGCCGGGCGTAGCCGTAGCCGGGCAGGTCCACTAGGTAGTAGCCCGAGGGGTCCACCCGGTAGAGGTTGATGGACTGGGTCTTGCCGGGTGTGGAGCTGGTCTTGGCCAGCTGCTTGCGCCCGGCAAGGCGGTTCAGGAGGCTCGACTTGCCCACGTTGGAGCGCCCGGCCAGGGCGATCTGCGGGGCCTCGGGCACGGTCAGGTCGTTCTGGCCGTAGATGGTCTTTTCTAGGTGCAACGTCTTGCGCATGGTTCGGGATTCCGTCACGAACGATTTTGGAGCGCCAAGCATACAGCGATCGCACGCGAAAGCAAGGTGGGGAACATGACCAACTGCCGGATACTGGTCGTCAACGGCCCGAACCTGGGCAACCTGGGCGTGCGCGAGCCCGAGATCTACGGATCACTGGGCATGGACGCGCTGCCGGGCATGGTGGAATCCGTGCTGGGCCAGAAGGCGTCGCGCATCGAGCTTTCCCACTACCAGGGCAACGGCGAGGGGCAGATCATCGACCGCCTGGAGGCCGCCCGCAAGGACGGCGTGGACGGCCTGGCCCTCAACGCCGGGGCCTACACCCACACGAGCCTGGCCCTGGCCGACTGCCTGGCCTGGATCGGCGTGCCCAGCGTGGAGGTGCATCTTTCCAACATCTTCGGGCGCACCGACCAGCCTCTGCGCCAGCAGAGCCTCATCGGCCGCAACTGCATCGGGGTGATTGCAGGTTTCGGCATGATGAGCTATGCCCTCGCGGTTTGCGCCTTGTGGCAACACTGGCTCAAAAAGAACAGCTGACATCCAAGGAGACACGATGCTTTCCACCACCGATTTCCGCCGCGGCCTCAAGATCGAGCTGGACGGCGTTCCCTACGAAATCGTCGACTTCCAGCACGTCAAGCCCGGCAAGGGCGGGGCCTTCGTGCGCACCAAGCTGCGCAACATGCTCAACGGGCGCACGGTGGAGAACACCTTCCGCTCCGGCGAGAAGATGGAGAAGCCCGACATGGAAACCCGCTCCATGCAGTACCTCTACAAGGATTCCTCGGGCTTCGTGTTCATGGACATGGAGAACTACGAGCAGTTCTCCGTGGAGGAGAGCGCCCTGGGCCAGAAGGGCGGCTTCCTGGTGGACGGCATGGAGCTGACCATGCTCATGTACCGTGGCAAGGCCCTGGACCTGGACCTGCCCGCCTCAGTGGTGCTGGAAGTGACGCACACCGAGCCCGGCGTGAAGGGCGACACCGTGAGCGGCGCCACCAAGCCCGCCACGCTCTCCACGGGCGTCACGCTCAACGTGCCGCTCTTCGTCAACGAGGGCGAGAAGATCAAGGTGGACACCCGCTCCGGGGAATACCTGGGCCGCGTGTAGTGCGTTCGCGCGCGAATTAGACTAGAAGGGCCGTGAAGCGTGGGCTTCACGGCCCTTGGCGCTCCCATGGAAGAACAAACCACGCAAGACCCCTCGCCCGAAGGCAAAAAAATCCTGACCGAACTGGCCGGGGTCTGCTGGCTGTTCGTGGCCGCCCTGCTGGGGCTCGCCCTGGCCACCCACCACCCGCTGGACCCCACGCTCAACCAGACGCGCATCGCGGGCCGCGAGATCGCCAACCTGGCGGGCTTCCTCGGCGCCTACCTCTCGGGGCTCCTGGTGGACCTCTTCGGGCTGGCCGGCTGGTTCCTGCCCGCCCTGGCCGCCTATTCCGGGCTTGCGCGCCTCTTCCCGCTCATGGGCATCACCCGCACCCACTGGTCCGGGCTCTTCGGAATCTTCCTGGTGGTGCTCGTCTCCCTGGGGTCGGACTGGCCCGGCCCGGGGCTCTCCATCAACCACGTCAAGGGCGGGGGCTGGTTCGGCAGCGCCCTCTACGGCCTGGGCGCGAGGCTTTTGAGCCCGGTGGGCACCTATCTGGCCGTCACCTTCCTGGCCGTGGCCAGCGTGCAGCTCTTCCTGGGCGTCTCCTGGCAGGAGATGTTCCTCAAGGCGAAGGATTTCCTGGCCGGTATATGGGACGTGGCCGGGCCGACCGTCCGGCGGTTCCTCTTCGGCCCGGGAAAAGAGGAGCGCGAGGACGAGGACCACGCAGCCGCGCCCGCGGTCCATGAAGCCCACGATCCCGACGAGGAGCTGGTGGTCACGCCCAAGGCGCAGGCCTCCCGCACCGCCCGGCCCAAGGCCAGGCCGCTCTTGCGCAAGACGCCCACGCCCGCCCCGCGTCCGGACGGACTGCCCTCGCTCGATCTCCTCTCCAAGCCCCCGGCCCAGGCCGTGGGGCCCGGCGACGACGTGCTGCGCGCCCAGGCCGCGAGCCTCGTCACCTGCCTGGCCGACTTCGGCATCCAGGGCGAGGTGGTGCGCGTGGTGCCCGGCCCCGTGGTGACCATGTTCGAGATCAGGCCCGCGCCGGGCGTGAAGGTCAGCCGCATCGCCGGGCTCTCCAACGACATCGCCCTGGCCATGAAGGCCATGGCCGTGCGCATCGAGGCCCCCATCCCCGGGCGCGACACCGTGGGCGTGGAAATACCCAACGCCCGACGCCAGACCGTCTACCTGCGCGACATCCTGGAATCGGAGGCCTTCACGGGCCAGCCCTCCCGCCTGACGCTCTCCGTGGGCAAGGACATCCAGGGCAAGCCCTTCACCGCCGATCTGGCGCGCATGCCCCATCTTCTGGTGGCTGGCGCGACGGGTTCGGGCAAGAGCGTGTGCATCAACGGCATCCTGCTCTCCATCCTCTACAAGGCCCAGCCCGACGAGGTGAAGCTCCTGCTCATCGACCCCAAGCGCATCGAGCTGGCCATGTACCAGGACCTGCCCCATCTGGTGCACCCCGTGGTCACGGACATGGCCCTGGCCAAGTCCGCGCTGGACTGGTGCGTGGCCGAGATGGACCGCCGCTACGAAGCCATGGCCCAGATGGGCGTGCGCAACATCGACGGCTTCAACGAGAAGGTCGCCAAGCTCGCCGCCAACCCCGGCCCGGACGTGGAAGTGGTGGACCCGCTGCCCTATCTGGTGCTGATCATCGACGAACTGGCCGACCTGATGATGACCGCCGCCAAGGAGGTGGAAATCTCCATCGTGCGCCTGGCCCAGTTGGCGCGCGCGGCGGGCATCCACCTGATCCTGGCCACACAGCGCCCCAGCGTGGACGTGGTCACCGGGCTCATCAAGGCCAACTTCCCCACGCGCATCGCCTTCCAGGTGACCAGCCGCCACGACGCGCGCACCATCCTGGACACCGTGGGCGCGGAGCACCTGCTGGGCAAGGGTGACATGCTCTTCAAGCCCAGCGGGGCCAAGATGGTGCGTATGCACGGGGCCTTCGTCTCCGACGAGGAGAGCGCCCGCGTGGTGCAATACTGGAAGGAGCGCCAGGCCCCCAGCTACCTCATGGACCTGGCAAGCTGGAAGGAGGAGGCCTCGGCCGAGGGCGTGGCCATAGGCGGCGGCGACGACGGCAGCGACTCCCTCTCGGACCCCGTCTATCCCCAAGCCCTGGAATTCGTGATGGAGCAGGGCAAGGCCTCCATTTCGCTCATCCAGCGCCGCTTCCGCATCGGCTTCAACCGTGCGGCCCGATTCATCGAACAGATGGAGCGCGACGGCCTGCTGGGACCGGCCGACGGCAGCAAGCCGCGCGTCGTGCTCAAGGGCAGGGAATGACCCCATGCGCATCCTCACCGACTCCGACTTGGCCCGCGCGGCCCTGGAATCGTTCAAGTCCCACTTGAAGAAAGACTGCGTGCCCCTCACCGCCCAGGTGCGCGTGGGCACTGGCTGGCGCAGGCTGGAGGTGGCGTGGAACCCCGGCCTGGGCCTGTGGACCGCCTGGCGCTCCACCAAGGCTCGCGAGACGCTTTTCCTGGGCTTGGGCGACCCCGCGTACCCGGCCCGGCTCACCCCCTGCGCCGAGATCGGCTTCCGCGCCGGGGGCATCGATCCCCGGGAGGCGGGCTTCTTCGTGCGCTTCGGCGGCGACGCCCTGGTGGCCTGCCGCCTGCGCGAGCGCGGCAACGGAGAATCCCTGGCCGCCTTTCTGGAACGGCACGGCCACGGTCCCACCGTTCACGAACTGGAAGAGCCGGGCTCCGCGCCGGGCGCATCCGGCCAACAGCAGGATAGCCCCGGGGCGGGCTCCTTCAAGGCTTTCATCCTGTGCAGCGCGGCGAGCCCCGACGCGGGCTTCCACCTGCGCCGCCTGGCAGGGGCCCTTCACGACCACGAGCGCTGGAACGCGCTGGGCCTGGGCGATGCGGGCTCGCGGATCGCCTTCGGCCCGCGCGCCCTGGCCTCCGCCTGCGTGGAGGGCGCACAGGCCCAGCCCCTGCGCGAGGCCGTAGCCCGCAGCCTCCGCGAACAGCTCCAGAAGTTCGTGGACGCCCGCAAGCTGCGCTGCAAGCTGGGCTCCGCCCCCGGCTGCGACATCGTGCTGGCCTCGGGCGAGGGCGCGGTGCAGGCCGTGTTCCAGGTGCGCGATTCCCTGGCCCCCGCGGCCCTGGAGAGCGCCATCGGGGAGCTCATCCTCTCGCGCCACACCCTGCGCGCCGCCAAGTGCCTGGCCGTGCCCGGCCCCCTTGGCCCCTATTTCACCCAGGTGCTCTTCCGCCACGACATCCACGTGGTCCCCTACACCCTCACGCCGGAACTGGCCGCCGTCCTCGACGTGGAGGCCGTGTTCCAGGCCATCCGGCACACCGGTTTCTGAGAGGTCCCCATGACGCTTCGCGTGTTGTGCGCCCTGTGCGCGCTCCTGTGCTCCGCCAACGCCCTGGCCGCCGACGTGGCCGGGCTCCCCGACAAGGTCCAGAAGCAGTACCAGTCCGTCACGTCCTTTTCCGCCGACTTCACCCAGGTGCTCGTCAACGCCGCCAGCAAGGAGCGCGAAACGCGCACCGGAAAGCTCGTCTTCTCCCAGCCCGCCCTGATCCGCTGGGAGACCGAGCGCCCCGAGAAGGAGCTGCTCATCGTGGGCAAGGACGCCGCCTGGAACGTCTTCCCAGGGGAAAAGACCGCCTACCGTTACGCCGTTGAAGACATCCTGGGCTCCAAGACCATGCTGCGCTTCCTCTCCGGCAAGGGCAACCTGCGCGAGGACTTCCACGTCTCCCAGGAGCCCGAGGCCCCCCAGGGCCAGGCACAGCTCAAGCTCGTGCCCCGCGAGGCCGAACCAGGGCTCGTGCTGGCCCACGCCTGGGTGGACTTGAAGACCAACATGCTCGCCCGCATCGTCATCGAGGACTTCTACGGGAACTTGAACGACGTCACCCTGGAAAACCTCAAGACCAACCCCGCCGTGCCCAAGGACTTTTTCCAGTACGCCCCTCCCAAGGACTTCACCATCCTGGACAATGCGGGTATGCAGGACAAGCCGAAACCATAGCGCCCCGAAAGGTGATCCCAACCATGAAATGCCCCCTGAAAGTCAATTCCAGCGTGCTCGGCGTCGAGCTGGACTTCGAAGCCACCGACTACGGCTACGCCGTGGAACTCGTCGTCACCATCGACGGCAAGCCGGTGTTCAACCCCGCCCTGCACGTCACCGACGACTACTCCATCTCGCGCATGAACCTCTACGCCGACGCGGTGAAGTACACCCTCGACGGCCTGGAGGCCCTGAACACCGACTTCGGCGCGGCCCGCATCGACCTGGTGGACCCCGACGGCTCCGTGGTATTCAACCGCTATTTCGAGAAGCCCAACACCGTCTACGTGGACATCGAATTCGACGTCTGCTGCTTCTCGGACTCCCACTGCTTCTCCTCCGAGGCCATCGGCGTGAAGACCGACATGACCTTCGAGGACTACCGAGACTTCGTGAAGCAATTCGCCCAGTGCCTGGACAAGTTCCACGCCCCGGCCGACTACAAGCATCAGTAAAGGAGCTCCCATGGCCGTCCATCCCCTGGCCGGAAAGCCCGCGCCCCGTTCGCTCCTGGTCGACGTTCCCAAGCTCGTGAGCGCCTACTACACGCTCCAGCCCGACCCGGCCGAGAAGGCGCAGGCCGTCTCCTTCGGCACCTCCGGACACCGGGGGTCCTCCCTGGACGCCACCTTCAACCAGAACCACATCTGGGCCACCACCCAGGCCATCTGCGACTACCGCAAGGCCAAGGGCATCACCGGGCCCCTGTTCATCGGCATGGACACCCACGCCCTCTCGGCCCCGGCCATGGTCTCGGCCCTGGAGGTCCTGGCCGCCAACGGCGTGGAGACCCGCATGAACTGGGAGGGCTACACCCCCACCCCCGTGATCTCCCACGCCATCCTCTGCTACAATCGGGGGCGCTCCCAGGGGCTGGCCGACGGCGTGGTCATCACGCCCTCCCACAACCCCCCGCGCGACGGCGGCTTCAAGTACAACCCGCCCTCCGGCGGGCCGGCCGACACCGACGTGACCAAGGCCGTGCAGGACCTGGCCAACGCCTACCTGGCCGCCGGGCTCTCGGGCGTCAAACGCGTGCTCTTCGAGAAGGCCCTCAAGGCCCCCAACGTCCAGGCGTACGACTTCGTCACCCCCTACGTGGAAGACCTCCAGAACGTGGTGGACATGGAAGCCATCGCCAAGAGCGGCCTGCGCATCGGCGTGGACCCCCTGGGCGGTTCCGGCGTGGCTTTCTGGGAGCCCATCGCCGCGCGCTACGGCCTGAACCTGGAAGTCACCGACCCCACCGTGGACCCCACCTTCGGCTTCATGACCGTGGACCGCGACGGCAAGATCCGCATGGACTGCTCCTCGCCCTACGCCATGGCCCGGCTCATCGGCCACAAGGACACCTACGCCGTGGCCTTCGGCAACGACCCCGACTACGACCGCCACGGCATCGTCACCCCCACCGGCGGGCTCATGAACCCCAACCACTACCTGGCCACGGCCATAGGCTACCTCTTCCGCAGCCGACCCGGCTGGCCCGCACGCGCCGCCGTGGGCAAGACCCTCGTCTCCAGCGCCATGATCGACCGCGTGGCCAAGGACCTGGGACGCGATCTTGCCGAGGTGCCGGTGGGCTTCAAATGGTTCGTGGAGGGCCTGCTCTCCGGGGCCTTCGGCTTCGGAGGCGAGGAGTCCGCCGGGGCATCTTTCCTGCGCAAGGACGGCCAGGCCTGGACCACCGACAAGGACGGCTTCATCATGGACCTCCTTGCCGCCGAGATCACCGCCGTCACCGGCAAGGACCCCGCCGTCCACTATCGCGAGCTCACGGCCCGCTTCGGAGACCCGGTCTACGAACGCGTGGACGCGCCCCTCTCCGATGCCGGAAAGGCCGCCTTCGCCAAGCTCACCCCCGAGAACGTCCGCGCCGACTCCCTGGCGGGCGAGCCGATCCTGGCCAAGCTCACCAAGGCCCCGTCCAACGGGGCGTCCATCGGCGGGCTCAAGGTCACCGCCGAAAACGGCTGGTTCGCCGCCCGGCCCTCCGGCACGGAGCCCGTCTACAAGATCTACGCCGAGAGCTTCAAGGGAACCGAGCACCTGCGAGCCATCCAGGCCGAAGCGAAGGCCATGCTCGACGAGGCCTTCCAGGCGGCCGGCGCGTAGGGGGGAAGAGGGGACGCCCGGGGCTGCGGCAAGGTGCGGCAGGGCGGCCGGGGCAAGAGCCCCCGGCGGCCAGGGCTTCGCCTCCTGAAGAACCTGGGACGCTGTGCCCCCTGCTGCAGGGCTCTGCCCTGGCCGCCGGAGGCCTCTCCTCCAGCCGAGTCGACGATCTTGCTGAAGGGCGCGCGGGTCAGCTTTTGCGGGCGAGTTCCCGCACATGGAGTCCGATCTTGGCGTCCACTTCACCGACGTGCCGGGCGATCCACTCGCGCAGGAAGTCCACGGTTTCCTGGACGGTTTCGGGGGAGTCGGCCCCTTCCAGGAGCCAGAACTGCCTGCCGGTGAATTCCCGGTGTTGCAGGATGTGGCTGGGAAGGCCAGGATAGCCCGTGCGCTCCATGAAGCGTTCCTCGGTGCGGAAGTGTTCTTCGGCGTAGGCGTGCATGAAGCGGAGCATCTCGGCCAGTTCGGCGGCTCCCGCGCCGTCTGCGGCCGCCTGGGAGAAAACGTTGTAGCGGCGCACCAGTTCGCGGTGCTGCGCGTCGATCTCCTCGACGCCGGTGCACAGGGAGTCGTTCCATTCGATCATAGGACATCCGTTGTGGACAGCATGGGGGGGATGGTTGATTCTATCCCCGGTTTCAGTTGAATTCAAGCACACGCGGCAAGGAGCCACCCATGGGCGACACGAGGCAACCGTCTGAATCCGGGATCGCGAGCCGTCCAGGGCGCATTCTCCTCTGCTTTGCGATCTGCCTTGCTCTGGCGGGGTGCGGCGATCCGGGCGTGGAGCTGGTGCAAGGCGGCGTCACGCCTTTGGACCCGGCCGTGCCGGTGGGCCAGGCCATGCGCGTGGGCCCGGTGTTCAAGGAGGTGACGTGGGAGCAGTACGTGGACGCCCAGGGCGTCACGCGGGTGCTCTCCACGGGCGAATACCGCATGGACCTGCCGGAGGCGCGCCTGTGCCCGGCGGCGGGGGAAGACGGGCAGGTGAAGGCCGCCCGCGCCTTTCTGCGGGTGAAGTTCACGGTGGACCTGACGGCGAAGACGTTCGCCTTCACGGGGGCGGAGTTCCTGGTCTATTCGGCCAAGGGGTGGAGCGCCAGCCATCCGGCCGGGCTCACGGCGTTCGAGGACGTGCTGGCGGGCGGATCGGGCCTGGATTGCGGGGTGCTCTACGCCCCGGGGTCCTGACAACCTGTTGAACAACCCTCGCTGGTTGCGTTGCAGCGAGTTTTTTGAACAGGCTGCAAGAATCGACCTTGTCGACAGGCAGCTAAGTGGTCAGGTCCAGCTCCAGGTAGCGCACGCCCTCGTGGGGGTTGGCGCAGTAGGGGGGGATGTCCCTGAAGCCAAGGGACTCGTAGAGGGCGATGGCCCGGCCCATGGAGGGCAGGGTGTCCAGGCGCATGACGCGGTATCCGGCGGCACGCGCGGCGGCGACCACGGCCCGGGCCAGGGCGCGGCCCAGGCCCGTGCCCTGGGCCTGGGGGCGCACGAAGAGGCGCTTCATTTCGCAGACGCCGGGCTGGTCGAGGGGGCGCATGGCCACGCAGCCCACGGGGCCTTGAGCGTCCCGGGCCAGGAGAATCTCGCCGTGCGGGGGGGCGTAGCGGCCGGGCAGGGTGGCCAGTTCGGTCTCGAAATTCTGGAAGCAGAGAGAGATGCCCAGGCTCTGCTGGTAGTCGCGGAAGAGGGCGCGGACGGCTTCGGTGTCCTGGGGGGCCGCAGGGACGATGCCCGGAAGGGTGCTCATGACGTGATGCTCCGTGGCGGGTTCCCGGCGCGCCTTGGAATCCGCGTCGTCTTGGTGTAGGCTGCGATCCCCGCGTTGTAACGCGCAACCGCAACCTGCCGAGGGCACTGATGAAAGTCAAGTTTCTGGGTGCGGCCAAGACCGTCACCGGGTCGTGCTACGTGTTGGAGACGGGCGGCATCCGATTTGCCGTGGACTGCGGCCTGCACCAGGGCAACCGCGAGATCGAGTCCCGCAACCAGGACGTGACGGCCTACCAGCCGCGCAAGATCGACTTCTTCCTGCTCACCCACGCCCACATGGACCACTCGGGCCTGCTGCCGCGCATGGTGCGCCACGGCTTCTCCGGCAAGGTGTACGTGACCACGGCCACCCGCGACCTGCTCTGGATCATGCTCCAGGACTCGGCCCACATCCAGGAGATGGAGGCCGAGTGGGCCAACCGCAAGAACGCCCGGCGTGGCGGCAAGCCGGTGGAGCCCCTCTACACCCAGGCCGACGCGGCGGCCGTGATGCCCATGATGCAGGTGATCGAATACAATCAGGAGTTCGAGCCGGCCCCGGGCTTGAAGGTGATCTACCGCGACGCGGGGCACATCCTGGGCTCGGCCTTCATCGAAATCTGGGTGACGGAGAACGGGGCCACCAGCAAGATGGTCTTCTCGGGCGACCTGGGCCGTCAGGACCAGCTCCTCGTGCGCGACCCCAGCCACGTGGAGGACGCCAACTACCTTTTCCTGGAATCCACCTACGGCGACCGCGACCACAAGGACCTGGGCTCCAGCCTGGACGAAATGGCCGAAGCCATCTCGTTCTCCTATGCCCACGGCGAGAAGGTGATCATCCCAGCCTTCGCGGTGGAGCGCACCCAGGAGGTGCTCTATTCGCTGCACATGCTCTCCAAGGCAGGCAAGTTGCCCCGGGACATGCCCGTCTACGTGGACAGCCCCCTAGCCATCCGGGCCACGGAGGTTTTTCGAAAGCATCCCGAGTACATGGAGGCCGAGGTCAAGGCGCTCATCGAAGCGGGGGAAGATCCTTTCAGCCTTCCGAACCTCAAGTTCACGCTCACGGCGGACGAATCGCGCAATATCAACACCACCGACGGCCCGGCCGTCGTGATCTCGGCCAGCGGCATGTGCAACGCGGGGCGCGTGAAGCACCACCTGCGCCACAACCTGTGGCGCAAGGGAGCCAGCGTGGTCTTCGTGGGCTACCAGGGCCAGGGCACCCCGGGCCGCAAGATCGTGGACGGCGCCAAGACCGTCAAGCTGCTGGGCGAGGACGTGCAGGTGGCCGCCAGAATCTGGACCATCGGCGGCTTCTCGGCCCACGCGGGCCAGAGCCAGATCCTGGGATGGCTCAACCACTTCAAGCCCAACGGCATGGAAGTCTTCCTGGTCCACGGCGAAAACGGGGCCATCAACACCCTGGCCGGGCTCATCCGGGAGCGCTTCGGATTCACGGTGCGCACCCCGGAATACCTGGAGGAGTGCACCCTCAAGCCCGGGGCCGAGACGGCCATGGTGCTGCACACCGAGCGCGCCATGCCCCGGGTGGACTGGAACTTCATCCTCACCGACACGGAATCCAAGTTCACGATGCTCAAGCAGCGCCTGGACAAGGCCGCCGAGCGGCCCTGGGTGGAGCAGGTGGAGTTGCGCGACAGGCTTCTGGAAGTGAACAAGGACCTCATGGAGATGATCTCCCAGATGTAGGCCTTCACAGCAGGACCGGCCGGTCCCCACAGGGGCGGCCGGGACCTCGCGGGTCATTCCGGGCGGGGACGTGGGAGCCGCGCCGCCGGTCGGGCGGGCTCCCGGGCCTGCCCCTGCGCGGGACGGACCTGCGGTGCCGCCGCGCGCCAGACGGCGCGGAGGGCTTCCAGCGGTTTCCGGTTTGCCGCGCGGCCGTGTCGCCATCGGATGAGGGTCGCACGGGACGGGGTCCCTGGGGGCACGAACAGCTGGAGGACGCTGAGGATTTTCCGAAGCGCGCGGCATGTTCCCGACGCCGGAGAGAGCTCTTCTGGGAACGGGCGAGGGGGCGCAAGGCGCCGGGCGTTCCTGCCCTGACGGGCGTGGCAGGCCGGACGGCGGAAGCTGCGGGACGGCGTGGGCTGCGAAGGATCCCCGGGACGGGGCGCGCGGCCAGGCGGAAAGCCTCCGGAAGGAGGCCTATTTCATGCGGTAGGTGATGCGGCCCCGGGAGAGATCGTAGGGCGAAAGTTCGACCTTGACCTTGTCGCCGGGCAGAATGCGGATGTAGAATTTGCGCATCTTGCCGGAAATGTGCGCCAGGACCTCGTGCCCGTTCTCCAGTTCCACGCGGAACATGGCGTTGGGCAGGGCTTCCTGGACGGTTCCGTCCACTTCGATGGCGTCTTCCTTGGGCATGGGCTGCCTCCTCCGGTGATGTGAAGCAGCGTTTATTAGACTATTTTTCCGCGCCCTTCAAGACGCTGCCTGCCGGGAAACGCAGGATGGCCATGGTTCCTCCGCCGGGAATCCTGCGAATCGCCACGTCTCCCCCCATCTCCCGCATCCAGCGCCTTGCCTTGGGCAGGCCCATGCCCACGCCCACGGCCTTGGTGGTGAAGAAGGGGTCGAACAGAAAGGGCAGGATCGATGCGTCGATGCCCGGCCCCTGGTCGGTGACCACGATGCCCGGGCCGTCGGCGTCGAGTTCCGGCACAACGCGCACAGCGCCCCCCGCCGGGATGCAGGCCTCCACGGCGTTGCGCAGCACCTCCGCCAGGGCGTCGCGGACCCGTCGGGGGTCCAGTTGGACGCAGGGCCAGTGCGGCGCGCACTCCACGCGCACGCCGCCCGGCAGGGGCTCCACGGCGCGCAGGGCCTCCCTGGCCAGGCCGCCCAGGTCCGAGGCGACGCGCTCCAGCGGTCGCGAGGCGGTGTAGCAGGTGACGGCCCGCACGATTTCCTCCAGGCGTCCGGCCCCGTCCAGGATGGCGCGCAGGGCCTCCGTGCAGTACTCGTCCAGACGGCCCTTGCGTTCCAGGATGCGCGCGAAGCCGGCGATGCTCATGAGCGGGTTGCGCATCTGGTGGGCAAGGGCCATGGATAGCTGGTCCAACGAGGCGATGCGTTCGCGCTGGAGCCGGGCCTGCTCCTCGAGCATGTCCTTTTCGCGCCGGTGCATTTCGTAGATGGGCGTCACGTCGGTCAGCTGGGCCACGATGCCGAAAACCTTGCCGTATTCCACCAGACGGGAGAGCGTAAGCGTGACGTGGCGAGGCCCCAGCGCGGGATGGTCGAAGGTGGTCTGGATGCCCGGACCGGGTTCGCCCCCGTCGCGGATACGTTCGAAAAGGGCCAGGGCCTCGTCCTTCTCCCGGACGCCGGGAAGCACGTGCTCGCGAAAGCTCCCGGCCAGCAGGTCCTCGCGATCGAGCCCGAGCATGGCTCCTGCCGTCTCGTTGGCGGCGTACACGTCGCCCCGGACGTTGAGGATCAACACCCCTGAGTGGAAGCTCTCCAGAAGCGCGGCCAGATAGGTGGACTGGATGAAGGGCAGCATCGCCAGAGAGTGTCCGCCCCTGATGTGACGGCCCCGTGACGAAACCAGCGCCGCCCGCGCGGCGCGGGTTCCCGCCCCGCTTTACATTGCGGGCTCTTTTGGGCAAACGGCTTGCACGCCGACAACCCCATTCTTGGAGCCATCCGCCGTGCTGACCGCCAAACTCCTGGACAAATACGCCGACGTCCTGATCTGGGGCCTGGACACCTCCCGCACCACCCCCTACCAGCCCGGGGACAACGTGCTCGTGCAGTACGACCTGGCCGGGCTCAAGCTGGCCGAGACCCTTTTCGCCAAACTGGTGGACAGGGGCCTCAACGTGGTGCCGCGCATGGTCTTCACCTCGCGCATGGAACTGGATTTCTACTCCCGGGGCAATGACCCGCAGCTGAGCTTCATCGCACCCGGCACCAGGGAGCTCTACGAGAACCTGCACGGCTCAGTGTACATCATCGCGCCCGACAGCCTCACCCACCTCTCCGGCGTGGACCCAAAGCGCATCGCCCAGACCGCCATCGCCCGCAAGCCCTACCGCGACATCCTCACCCGCCGCGAGGAGGCCGGGCAGTTCGGCTGGACGCTCTGCGTGCACCCCACCGCGGAATACGCGCGCTGCGCCGGGCTCACCAAGAAGGAGTTCACCGAACAGGTGATCAAGGCCTGCCACCTGCGCGCCGCCGACCCCGTGGCCGAATGGCGGCGCATCCACAAGGACGCCACGACCATCAAGGAATGGATCAACGCCCTGGACGTGGAGGCCTACCACGTGGAGTCCGCCAACGTGGACCTCACCGTCACCCCCGGACTCAAGCGCCGGTTCATCGGCATCTCGGGGCACAACATCCCCAGCTTCGAGCTGTTCCTCTCGCCGGACTGGCGCGGCACCGAGGGCGTCTACTTCGCCGACCAGCCCTCCTACCGCAACGGCAACCTCGTGCGCGGCGTGCGCCTGGAGTTCCGCGAGGGCATGGTAACGGACGTGAAGGCGGAGGAAGGCGAGGAGTTCGTGAAAAAGCAGGTGGCCATGGACGCCGGGGCCTCCAGGCTGGGCGAATTCTCCCTGACCGACCGCCGCTTCTCCCGCATCGACCGCTTCATGGCCAACACCCTCTTCGACGAGAACTTCGGCGGCGAGCACGGCAACTGCCACGTGGCCCTGGGAAGCTCCTACTCCGACACCTACGACGGAGACCCCGCCGAACTCACCGAGGCCCGCAAGGCCGAACTGGGCTTCAACGACTCGGCCCTCCACTGGGACCTGGTGAACACCGAACCCAAGCGCGTGACGGCGCGTCTGCGCGGCGGCGGCATCAAGGTGGTCTACGAGAACGGCCAGTTCGCCTGCTAGCGACCTGTCGAAGTATCCCCCCGCTGCGCCGCTGGGAATTGCCCGGCCCTCACGGAGAGAAACTCCGCAAGGGACTCGGCCTTTTCCCCGCGACGCAGGGCATGCACGAAACGCCCGGCCCTCGCCGGGCGTTTCGCGTCTCCCGGGCCGGGAGCAGCCGGGGATGACCAGGGCCGCACTGGACGGACAGAGCGTCAGAAGAGAAAGCCGGCCGGGTCCATGCCCAGCACGGACATGTCCAGGGGGGCTTCGATGACCACAGCATCGCCCAGGGCCTTGACCTGCGGCGAGGCGAGGTCCAGCACGAGGTGGGGCCTGGGACGCATGCGGGCGTCCAGGATGATCTTCACCGTGGGAAGCAGGGGGCTCTCGGGGTTGGAACCGCAGACAAGGGCCACCGAGCCGTCGCGCAGGCGCACGGGGCTGCCAACCGGATAGATGCCCAGGCATTTGATGAACGATTCCAACAGTTCGCGCGAGAAGTCCTTGTCGCGCATGGCGAACAGGATGCGCATGGCCGTGTTGGGCTGTATGGCGCCCCGGTAGGGCCGGTTGCTGGTCATGGCGTCGTAGGAGTCCACGAGCCCGACGACCTGCGCCGCGCGCTCCAGTCTGTCTCCGGCCAGGCCCCGGGGATAGCCCGCGCCGTTGAACTTCTCGTGGTGGTCCCGGATGGCCGCCAACACCTTTGGGGACCCGAGCCCCTGGCTTTCCAGGATGTCCGCCCCCTCGCCCGGGTGGGACTTGATAACGGCGAACTCCTCCGGGGTGAGACGCCCGGGCTTGTCCAGGATGGCGTCCGGGATACGGGTTTTGCCCAGGTCGTGGAAGAGGCCGGCCTCTCCCAGCCCGCGCAGCGCGTCCTTGTCCAGGCCCAGGTACTGCCCGAACACAACCGCCAGGACCGAGACGTTGAGGGAGTGTGTGTAGGAATAGGCGTCGTTGCGGCGCAAGTTCGCCAGGCTCACCAGCGCGTCGGGGTTTCCGGCCACGGTATCGATCACCTTTTCCACAAGGCGCGCGGGGGCCTCGCGGTCCAGGGGCTTGCCCAGGCGCGCGGCCCGCATGAAGGCGCTGATCACACCGACGGATTCATCCTGGAGCGCCCGGGCCCGGGCGTAATCGTCCCGGCCCGGCAGCGGCCGGGACGACGGGGACATGCCGGAACGGCGAGGGGGCGCGGGCGTGCGTTCCTCCCGGATGAAGGTCTCGCGGTAGCCTTCGGCCAGCAGGGCCTCCACCTGCCTCCGGGAGTCCACGGGCCCCGCCGCGGAATAGAGGAAGGGGTGTTCCGTCCAGGAAAGCCCGGTATCCACCACGGTCATGCCCGGGCGCAACTCGGCCACGGCGATCTTGCGGATGCGCTCGGGGCTCCCTGCGCTGGGGGAGAGTTCTGCGGCGCACGGGGCGCTGCGGCGTGGGCTGGCCATTGTGTCATGCATCCAGTGGTCAGGCTCCGGGACAGACGGAACGGCCCGGAAGTTCGGCCAGGGCGGCGTCCAGCTGGCTGAGCAGCATGTCCAGTCGCAGGCCCTGGAAGCCCTTGGCGCAGCCGCCCCGGACGTTGCGACGCTGCATGTCGTCGCACCACTTGGTGAGGCAGGCGTTGCCGTACTTGCGGGCGTCCACGAAGTCCAGGGCCATTTCCTCGGGGTGTGGCGCTCCGTCCAAGGCCAGGCTCAGGCCCAGGCAGATGCGGCCCTCGTGGTAACGCACGCGTTTCACTTCGTAGCCGGCCATGAACGCCAGGGGCCAGGAGTTGGTCTCGGCCGGGTCGTGAAGTTTGAAGTAGACCAGGGCCAAGGGCAGGCGCTCACGGAGGGCCGCAAGTTGCGACGGGGCCGAGGCGGCGAAGGAGAGCCCGAGGCCACCGGCAGAGATGTTGTCGATGCAGGGGTAGGGCGGCCTCCCAAGGGTGAACACCGGGGAACCGAGATCTCTCAGGTGGATGCGGCGCAGCCCCAGGCAGCGGCCGAACCAGACCGCCAGCTCAATGACGAAGTCCCGGGCCACCTCGACGCGGTGGGCGCTCCTGAGATCCGGGGGACAGGACGGCACTGAAGGCATGGACGACGGCTCGGCCGGTGTTGCCTGGATGCGCCGCAACATGATGGAACCTCCTGATGAGAGGTTGTAATCCCGGACCACGCAAGCGTTCTGCCGATCCACCACTGCCAAGCCAGCCCCGGGCGGGAGCGGAGGCTCTGGCCGCCTCGCGTGCGGGGTTCCGGCAGCCAGCGGCGGATTGTTTTTCCCCCATGCACTCGCTCCCGTGTTGGCCGCACAATCGGAGGCAGGGCCCGATTTGGCAATGGCCCTTTTTTGGTTTATTATATGGTAAAAAAGGGGTTACAAATCGACGCACCGGCGTGATACGACGCGACCCCGGAGGCGCTACCGTGACGAAAGCCCAGGAACCGTTGACCGCATCGCCCGGAAGGCCCCGCAAGGGACGCCTGGCCCGCGCCGGAGACAAACTGCGCATGGCCTTCATGCTCCTTGGCAAAACCTGGGGCAGCAACACCGCCGCCCCCAACCACCTCTTCAACATGAAGCGCTGGGGGCAGTGCGGCCTTCCCAAAAGCATCAAGACCGTAAAGGAAGACATCCGCGCCGGAGTCTCCTTCGACAGGGTGTCCAGGTATGCGGCGCTCCTGAACGTCACGCCCTCCATGCTCACGGACGACGCCCTGGCCCCCACGGACCCGGCCTTCGTCTCCGCCGTGGTCGCGGCCAAGCCGGACCAGGCGCCACCGACGATCATGCTCCAGAACATCTTCGGCGGGACGGTCAACGAGCAATTCCTGGACTACAACCGCCCCGAATACGTGAACGCCCTCTTCGAACTGTTGAAAGGCTTCTACGTGGTCTACCTGGCCAAGGTGCCCTTCGATGTGGGCGTGAACAAGATGGCGCTGGCCATCCACACGGCCGACCCCTACTGCCTGCGCCTGGACGCGCGCTTCTACCTGGAGACGGAGCCCAATTCCCTGCACGGGGAGCTTCACTGCTGGGGCGCGTTCCTCTACGGCAACTTCCACCTTACGGAAATGCAGTCCTTCGCCGTGGCCATGCTGCCCGAGCCGCTGCGCAACCCGCTCATCGCCTCGCGCAAACCCTTCCACATGTCGGGCAAATACCTCTTCGGGTCCGAGGCCTTCGGGCGCGAGCCGCTCTTCGCCCTGCTGCACATGGAGCGCCGCGCCGCGCTCCCCGGGGCGGACTGGGCCGGGGCCTTCGAGGACTTCTGTCGCGAGAACATCTCCTACCAGTTCCTCTTCCCGGGCGACCCGGAGCACGACTACGCCCTGGCGCGCCTGCGCGGGACGGGCGAAACCGGACTGGGGCAGGACGCGGCGGCCCCCCCCGGGCGCGCACCCCAAAGCGCATGACGACGACTTTACACGGGAGCCCTCGCGCATTAGCTAACAAGAATCGTCACATCATTCCGGAGGAATCCATGGCATCGTTCGTCCGTTTCGCCGTCCTTCCTTTCCTCGCTGTTTTCTGCCTCTTCGCGCCCGTCCTGGCCGCCGACAACATCAAGGGCTGGGAGCGCGGAGGGGCCTACGACAAGGCCTACGACCCCAAGGAGGCAGACTCCTTCAAGGGCCGCGTGGAAGACATCCTGGAAATCGTCCCCCTGCCGGGCATGGACAAGGGCGTGGCCCTCGTGGTGCGCGACAAGAAGGACAACAAGACCGAAACCGTGCACCTTGGCCCCAAGTCCTTCGTGGACCTGGAGTCCATCGGGCTGCGCAAGGGCGACTCCGTGAAGGTCACGGGCGTCTGGGCCAGCATCGGCGGCAAGGAGGTGGTGATGGCCTCCAAGGTGAAAAAGGACGAGAAGCTCCAGCTCAAGGTGCGCCGCACCAAGGACGGTATGCCCTGGTGGAGCATGAGCGCCGATGAGCTGGCCAAGGAAAGGAAGTCCGCCGATGACGACTAACGCCCCATCCGTCCGGCCTCTCAGCGTTCTGCTGCTCCTGGTTCTGGCCCTGTCCCTTGCGGGATGCGCCTCGCGCCATACCGAGGTGGCCCCGCTGCCCGCCGCCCAGGCCCCCCAGTGGAAAACCGGCGACTGGTGGCGCTTCTCCGCCAAGACCAGGAGCCCCTACGCCCTGGCCGAGCGCATGGAGGTGCGTTCCGTGGGCGACGAGATCGTCCTGACCGGCGACGGCGACCAGGCCCGCAAGGCCGTGCTCGGGCGCGACCTCTCCGTCAGGAGCTCCAACGGTTCGCTGCTGGCCTACTCCGTGGATTCGGGAACCGACGCCTACATCTTCTTCCCCCTGGCCGTGGGCCAGACCCGGACCTTCACCCAGAACGCAAGCACGGCCAAGGGCAGCGCAAGCTACACCAACACCGTCACCGTGGAGGCCTCCGAAGAGGTCACCACCCCGGCCGGGACCTTCAAGACCTTCCGCATCAAAGTGCAGAAGAGGAACACCACCGGCTGGAGCGGAACCTACACCCTCTGGTACTCCCCCGAGGTGGCCTATTTCGTGCGCATCACCGACACCCACGGCCACAACGCCGTGCTCCAGGAATTCGGCAGGAAGTAGCCCGAGGTTTGACCTTCGGACCGCGAGAGGGTATCAACCCTCTGTTTGCGTTCGACATCTCGGAACACGGTGCGAATCCGTGGCGAACCCGTCGCTGTAACCGGGGACGCGGGAGGACATGGCGAAAGCCGGTCACTGGGGGTTTCCCCGGGAAGGCCGTCCCCGCGCGGAGGATCCGGAAGCCAGAAGACCTGTCGAAACGCCGCCCCATCGGAACCTGAAGGCAAAGGGTTCCGGCAGGTTCTTCCTGCCGGAACCTTTTTTTTGTCGCAACCCCAGCCACGGAGGAAGCATGAAAGGCAAACACAAGAAGGACGTGATCGCCGTCCGCAAGTCCTGCAAGGCCGACGGCGTCGGCCTGTCCCACTACATCCTCATGGACCCCAAGAAGTAGCGATGCCTTCCACGAGCAATCAGGCGGCCCCGGAGAGGGGCCGCCACTTCAACACCGGCTCCGGCCCCGCGCTCCAACCCGTGGACATCGGCCACCGCGACTACATGGCCGTGGTGGACCCCGACACGGCCTTTTGGGCCCTGGTACGCACCGAGAAGCTGGGACAGACCCTCGCCAGCCGCAAGTTCATGAAGGCCTATGCCTCCCAGGCCGACCGCTTCGCCGAGGAGATGCGCCGCCTGCGCTTCGGGCTCACGCCCTCGGCGGTCTATTTCAACCCCACCGAGCGCTGCAACCTCAACTGCGCCTACTGCTACATCCCGGCAGCGATGCGTTCCGGCGGCGAGCACATGTCCCGAGAACGCCTTCTGGAAGCCCTGGACAGGCTCAAGGCCCACTTCGACGCCACGCTCCCGGAGGGCACGCGCCCCCAGGTGGTGTTCCACGGGGCGGAACCTTTGCTCAACCGGGAAGCCATGTTCGCGGGCATCGAGCGCCATCGGGATCATTTCCGCTTCGGCATCCAGACCAACGCCACGCTCCTGGACGAAGAGGCCATCGCCTTCCTCACCGGGCACGGCGTGGGCGTGGGCGTCTCCCTGGACGGGGCCAGCGCCGCCGTGGCCGACCGCGCCCGCGTCACCTGGGGCGGGGAGGGCGTTTCGCGCAAGGTGCTGTGGGCCATGGAGAAGCTTGCCGGGTATCCGGCCTTCAGCGTCATCTGCACGGTCACCGAAGGCAACGTTCGCACCCTGCCCAAGGTGGTGGAGTTCTTCCACAAGCACGGCGTGGGAACCTGCCTGCTGAACATGGTGCGCTGCACCCTGCTCGGCGCGCGCAAGATCAAGCCTGACGAGGATTTGGCGGCCCGCTGGTTCGTCAAGGCCCTGGAACGCTCCCACGAACTCTACAAAGAGACCGGGCGCAAGCTCGTGGTGGGCAACTTCGCCAACATCCTGCTGGCGATCCTGGCCCCCACGGCGCGCCGCCTGATGTGCGACATCTCGCCTTGCGGCGGCGGCCGCTGCTTCTTCGCCCTCGCCCCGGGCGGCGACGTGTTCCCCTGCAGCGAGTTCATCGGCCTGCCCGACTGGCGGGGCGGCAACCTCTTCGCCGACAGCCTGGGCGACATCCTGGAGAGCGCGCCCTTCAAGGCCGTGACCGGGCGCAAGGTGGAGGACATTGAGGAGTGCTCGCGCTGCGCCGTGCGGCACTTCTGCGGCTCGCCCTGCCCGGCCGAGGCCGCCGAGATGAACGGCGGCATGGACCGCAAGGGCGCTTTCTGCCGCTTCTACGAGGAACAGGCCCGCTACGCCTTCCGGCTGATCGCGGACGGGCGCGCGGACGACTTCCTCTGGGACGGCTGGGACGAGGGCGTGGAGACCACCTTCGAGTTCACCGCCTAGCTCCGCGTACTCCCCTGATCAAAAGAACCTGCCGCCGAACGGCGCTGGACAAGCCAGCGTCGCTCGGCGGCCGGATGCATTCTCCATCTCTCAGTCGTCGTTCCCTTTGGAACCTGTGAGGCTATTGCGGGTCTGGGGGGCATCCCCTAGCCGCCGGAACACCGTCTCCTTAAGGCGCTACTCTGAGTTTGAAAACATCGTCCTTGGGCGTGCGCGGGATCACGAGTTTGAGGAAGTGCGTCGTGTTGCGCCTCATGCGTAACTCTCCCAGATTGTCGCGGACGTCGACATGCTCGCTGTGCACCTTGATCCGACCCTGTCCCTGGTTCAGGTAGGCGACGTTGGGGCCGGGGGGAGCAGCGCTTACGGTGAGGGTGAGCACCTTGTTGGTCGGGTCTTTGATCTGGTCGTAGTAGAGTTCGAAGAGGTCGTTGCGGTCCACGTAGAGGCAACGCAAAGCCGGGTTGGTCTGGTTGGGGCTGACCTTCTCCAGCACCTCCGTGTGAAAGATGCCGGTGAGCCGGTCGTTCTTGTCTGCCCCACCGAACTCCAGGAAGAAATCTTCGATATCGTTGCCCTGGTCGTCCACGGCCCGGACCACCACCTGGAAGTACTGGTGGTAGAAGGCCCGGCTGTCCTTGTTCGAATTCTTGTCTCCCGCGAGGCGTCCGGTCCCCTCGGTGATGGCGTCCCACTGCTGGCCGATGGCCGAGTACTCGTTGAGATCGCCGCAGCGCAGGGCCTGGAGGATGAGTTCCCCCAACAGATTGGGGTCTCCGGCGTTAACGCCCTTCGTGTCGGGCCGGGTGATCGAGCCGTGGTCCCTGTCCAGCAGTACGGCCAGGGGCATGCGCAACTCAGGATTGCGCAAGGTCCAGGGCGTGACTTCGGGGTTTTCGGGGTCCGAGCTGAAGTCGATGGTCATGCCCCGGGCGTTGAGGTTGGCTGCGCAGACCCGCACGGTGCCGTCCGAGCCGTTCTCGTTGACGATCTTGCGCAGGAGATCGGAATAGGGGTGGCTGCCGACGACCACGAAGGGCCACACCCCCTCGTCGCCGTAGGGCGAGGGTGCGTCGGATTTCCCCGCCGGGACAAAGAGGTCCTGGCTCGCAAGCTTCCACTGGTAGGGGGAGGCCAACTCCAGGGCGTCCAGCATGGCCTTGCCCGTCTGGAACCAGTTGCCCCCTCCCTTGAGGATGCGTCCAAGCAGGCTCTTGCCCTTGACCGCAAGGGCGGAGCCGAAATTGGCCGGGGCGAGCATGACCAGACGCTTCAGGGGGCAGGGCAGGCCCAGACCCGCCAGGTCGGCGATCCACTGCCTGGCCACGAGGCCTCCGGTGGAGTGCACGATCATGTCGAAAGACGCGTCGATCGTTCCTTCATCCTGACGCTGGCGGATGACGTCGCGCATGCGGCGGCTCACGTCTTCCACGCGCACCTCGTCGTCCATGGAGATATAGTCTCCAAGGTGTACGGCGTGGGGAGTGAACCCGTGCTCATCCAGAAATTTTGCCAAGGCTTTGAAGGATTTGGAGCTGTCGCTCCAGCCGTGGAGAATGATGACTTGTCTGGCCATGGTGGCCCTCCCTGTCGATGAATGGGACATCGCATACCACACACGCCAAATGGCGAACAAGTTCAGACGCACGAGCAGTGCATTTCGATATATTGGAGACGTGCCGCCAATCCCTTTCGGACGGCACAGGGCGTGGATGACGAACGGATCGGCCACGGGGATTCCCTATGGCCCGGCACGGGGTGGCGCGAAGGCTCAGCGCGCCGCAGGCATACACGGTGCGCGCTATCCGATCGGAAAGCCGACAATAAAAAACCGGCGCACGGAAGGGCATCCCGTGCGCCGGTCAATCATTCAGGGACAGAGGGCTGCTCAGCCGTTCAGGGCGTCCTTCTCCAGGGCGATAAGGTCGTCGTAGGTTTCGCGGCGGCGCACCAGGGTGGCCTTGTCGCCGTCCACGAGCACCTCGGCGGCGCGGGTGCGGGAGTTGTAGTTGGAGGACATGGTGAAGCCGTAGGCCCCGGCCGAGAACACGGCCAGCAGTTCGCCCTGTTCCACGGCGGGTAGGTCGCGGTCCTTTGCGAGGAAGTCGCCGGATTCGCAGATGGGGCCCACCACGTCCACGTTGAGCACGGGGCGTCCCTTGGGCGTCACTTCCTTGATGGCGTGGAAGGAGCCGTAGAGCGAGGGGCGCACCAGGTCGTTCATGGCGGCGTCCACGATGACGAAATCCTTGGAGGGGGTCTTCTTGGTGTAGACCACCTCGGTGAGCAGGATGCCGGAGTTTCCGGCGATCACGCGGCCGGGCTCCAGGATGAGGGTCATGGGGTGGTCCTTGAGCACGCCCACCAGGGCCTTGCCGAACTCGGCCGGGTGGGGGGGCTCCTCCTCGTTGTAGGTGATGCCCAGGCCGCCGCCCAGATCGAGGTATTCGATGCGCAGGCCCATGCCCTTGAGGCGGTCGTAGAAGCGGATGATGCGGTCCAGGGCCTCCATGAAAGGCTCCAGGGTGGTGAGCTGCGAGCCGATGTGGCAGTCGATGCCCACGGGCTCGATGCCGGGCAGCGTCATGGCCCGGGAGTAGGCGGCCAGGGACTGTTCGATGTCCAGGCCGAACTTGTTCTTCTTCATGCCCGTGGAGATGTACGGGTGGGTCTTGGGGTCCACGTCGGGGTTGATGCGCAGGCTGATGCGCGCGGTCTTGCCCATGTCCGAGGCCACGGAGGAGAGGCGTTCCAGCTCGCCCATGGACTCCACGTTGAACATGAGGATGTTGGCTTCCAGGGCCTGGCGGATCTCGGCCTCGCGCTTGCCCACGCCCGAGTAGACGATGCGCGAGGCGGGGATGCCCGCCGTGAGCGCCCGGTGCAGCTCGCCGCCGGACACGATGTCCATGCCCGCGCCGCACTGGCCCAGGAGCTTGAGCAGGCCCAGGTTGGAGTTGGCCTTCACCGAGTAGCAGGTGATGTGGGGCAGGCCCGCGAAGGCCGAGTCGAAGGCCTCGAAGTGGCGGCGCAGGGTGGCCGCCGAATAGACGTAGAGCGGCGTGCCGAAGCGCCGGACCAGCTCGGCGGCCGGAACGCCCTCGGCGTGGAGCTGGCCGTCGACGTATTCGAAGAAATGCATGCGCTGTCTCCTTAGAAGGTCTTGGGGGTGTCCCCGCCCCACCGCCTGCGCCATTCGCCCAGGATGTTCAGGGCGTCCAGGGGAGTGAGGGAGTCCAGTTTGAGGTTCAGAAGCTCTTCCACCAGGGGATGCTCCGGCCTGGGGGCCTCCGCGCGGGGAGCGCCCAGGCCCGGCAGCACGCTCTGGCAGGCGGCCTGCTCGGGCTGGGGAGCGCGCGAGTCGCGCGCCTTCTTTTCCAGCCCGGCCAGAAGTTCCTTGGCCCGCGCCACCACCCTGGCGGGCACGCCCGCCAGCCGGGCCACCTCGATGCCGTAGCTGCGATCCGAGGGGCCGGGCACCAGGCGGCGCAGGAAGATGATGTCGCCTCGCCATTCCTTGACCGCAATGTTCACGTTTCGCAAGCCAGGAAGCTTGCCTTCCAGCTGCGTCAGCTCGTGATAGTGGGTGGCGAAGAGGGTGCGGATGCCGCCGGGCTCGCGGGAATCGGGCTTGCGGCCCCGGCCGCAGAGTTCCTCCACCACGGCCCAGGCCAGGGCCAGGCCGTCGAAGGTGGAGGTGCCCCGGCCGATCTCGTCCAGGATCACCAGGCTGCGGCGCGTGGCCTGGCGCAGGATGCGCGCGGTCTCCATCATCTCCACCATGAAGGTGGAATGGCCCTGGGCCAGGTTGTCCGAGGCCCCCACGCGGGAGAAGATGCGATCCGTGAGCCCGATGGAGGCCTTGGCCGCGGGCACGTAGGAGCCGATCTGGGCCATGATGGCCATGATGGCCGTCTGGCGCAGCACCGTGGACTTGCCCGCCATGTTGGGGCCGGTGATGAGCAGCAGCCGCGACTCCCCGGCCAGGGTCAGGTCCGAAGGGATGTAGTTGGCCGAGCCCTGCACGGCCTCCACCGCCGGGTGGCGTCCGGCCTGCACCACGATGTCCATGCCCTGGTGCAGGATGGGGCGGGTCCATTCGTTGGCGCGGGCGGCGTCCGCCAGGCCCTGCCAGCAGTCCAGCACGGCCAGGGCCTGGCCCATGCGCTTGAAGCGCGCCCCGGCGCGGCAGACCTCCTCGCGCAGCTCGTGGAAGAGGGCAAGTTCCAGGTCCTTGCGGCGGTCGCTGGCCGAGAGGAGCTTGTCCTCCAGGTCCTTGAGGTCCGGGGTGAGGTAGCGCTCGGCGTTGGCCAGGGTCTGGCGGCGCTCGAAGTGGGGCGGGGCCTGTCCGGCGGCGCGCGAGAGCTCGAAATAGTAGCCGAAGACGCGGTTGTAGCCGAGTTTGAGCTTGGGCAGCCCGTGTTCTGCCTGTTCGCGCTCCAGAAGCTCCTTGAGGCGGGCCTCGCCGTGCTCGGTGAGTTCCATCAGCTCGTCCAGGCGCGGGTCGTAGCCCTGGCGGAAGAGGCCTCCCTCGGTGATGGCCGGGGGCGGATTGTCGGCCAGGGCGCGTTCCAGGAGTTCGCGCACGTCGTCCAGAGGGTCCCAGGCGCCCAACTGGTCGCCCAGGGCCTTGGGGCGCTCCTGGAGGAAGCGCGCGTCCTCGGGACCATCCTCGGCGAAGGGGGCAAGCACGCGCGGCAGGGCGGCCAGGGTGTGGCGCAGGGCGAGGTAGTCCCTGGGCGCGGCGCGGCCCAGGAGGATGCGCGTGGTCAGGCGCTCCAGGTCGTAGACGTCGTCCAGGGCGCGGCGCAGGGCCTCGCGGGGGGCGTCCTCCTTGAAGAAGAAGCGCACGGCCTCCTGGTTGGCGGTGATGGTCTCCAAATCCACCCAGGGTTTGCGCAGGCGGTTTTCCAGGAGCCTGCCGCCCATGGGGGTGACGGTGCGGTCCAGCACGTTCCAAAGGGCACCAGGCCCTTTGCGGCCGTCGAGCCTGCGGAAAATTTCGAGATTGCGCTCGGTCACCTCGTCCAGGAGCATGTGCTTGGAGAGGTTCAGGGGGCGGAAGGAGGCGATGTGGGCTGGCGTCTGCTTCTGGGTGCGCTCCAGGTAGGCCAGGATGGCCCCCATGGCGCGCACGAGCTGGGGCTTGTCCGCCACGTCGAGCACTTCGAGCCCGCCCACGCGCAAGGTCTTGACGATGCGCTCCGTGGCCGTGGCCAGGTGGAAATGGGGCTTGAGCGGCAGGTTGGCGATCTGGATGCCCAGTTCCGGCAGATGCCTGGGCGGTGTTTTCATGTCGGGCAGGAGCAGCTCGCGGGGCTGGAGCTTTTCCACCCATTGCCAGAGCTGGGCCTCGTCGCGCGCGTGCAGGCCCTCCCATTCGCCGGTGGAGAATTCGAGCCAGGCCAGGCCGCCGGCGCGCTCGTCGGCGTCCCAGAAGAGGGCGGCCAGGAAGCTGCTCTCCTTGGCCTGGAGGCTTGCATCGTCCAGGACGGTGCCGGGCGTGAGCACCTTGGTGACCTCGCGCTTGACGAGCCCCTTGGCGAAGCGCGGGTCCTCCACCTGGTCGCACACGGCCACCTTGTAGCCCTTTTCCGTGAGCTGGCTGGCGTAGGCGTTGAAGGCGTGGTGGGGCACGCCGCACATGGGCACGGGGGAGTCGGAGTTCTTGTCGCGCGAGGTGAGCGCGATCTGGAGCTCCCGGGCGGCCACCTCGGCGTCCTCGAAGAAAAGCTCGTAGAAGTCTCCCATGCGGTACATGAGCAGACAGTCAGGGTACTCGCCCTTGAAGGACAGGTACTGTTCGAGCATGGGGGTGAGCCGGGGGGTGCTCATGGCGTGGTGCGTTTTACGATTTTGTGAATTGACAGGTTGAGGTCGCCCAAGTCTTCTATCCTTGGCAATTTCGTCGCGTCAACCCGGAAAAGGCACGAAAGCGGCCGGACGCAGGAAGCGCCCGGCCGCTTGAATCCGTGGGAGCCGGCGGCGTTAGGCCTTGCTCTCGGTCTTGGTCTCGGCTTCGGGGGCCGGGGTGACGACCGGGGCGGGAGCCGGGGAGGCGAGGCTCTGCTTGGCCTTGAGGGAGTCCAGCTCGGCCTGGAGGCTCTTGGCCTTGGACTGGGCGGAGCTGCACACCGATCCGACGCGGATGCGGTCGATCACGAAGAAGATGGTGCTGAACAGCGCGCCCAGCACGAAGAAGATGAGCACCACGAGGTAGAAGGGCAGCGGCTGCGCCTGCCAGTTCAGGGTGAACAGGCTGAACTTCAGCTCCAGGGCCGTGGCCAGCTGGGCCTGGTTCTGGATGAAGAACACCATGAAGAACAGGAAGAACACCACCAGCAGCACGAACTTGATGAAACGCATAGCCTCCTCCCTCGTCAGATGTTGCGAAATGGACCGGCGTTCGCGAAACGCGGCCTGATCCTGTCGTAGGTGTCGAGCAGAAGCTCGGGGATCACGTGGGTCTGGCCGAACACGGCCATGAAGGAATTGTCGCCGTTCCAGCGCGGCACGATCTGGAAGTGCAGGTGCGCCGCGATGCCCGCCCCGGCGGCCTCGCCCAGGTTGAGCCCGGCGTTGATGCCGTGGGGCCTGAAGGCCTCCTTGAGGATGGCCACCGTGGCCGTGAGGGCCGCCATGCACTCCGAGGACTCCTCGGCCGTGAGTTCCGTGGGACAGCTCACGTGGCGGTAGGGGCAGATCATGATGTGCCCCGAGTTGTAGGGAAACTTGTTCATGAGGGCGTAGCAGGTGGCGGCCCGGCCCAGGATGAGGCGCTCGCGGTCCTCCCCGGCGTGTTCCGGCACGCAGAAGACGCAGGAATCGGGCTTGGGGCCGAGGATGTAGTCCATCCGCCAGGGCGCCCAGAGCACATCCATCAGCGGCCCACCAGGGAGAGCACGATGTCCATGGCCTCGTCGGCGTCGCGCGCCGCGCGCACGCCGTCCACGCCGGACCAGCGCCCGATGGCCACCACGGGAATCCCGGATTTCATGGCCAGGCCGATCTCGGAGAGCGTGCCCGCGCCGCCCTCCACGGCCACCGCAGCCGCGCCGTTCTTCACCACCAGGAAGTTGCGCATGTGCCCCAGGCCCGTGACCACGGGAACGTCCACGAACTCGTTGGCCTGGGTGAAATCGAGCCCGGGCAGCAACCCGATGGTGAAGCCTCCGGCCTCCTTGGCCCCGCGACAGGCGGCGCGCTGCACGCCCATGCGCCCGCCGCAGAGCAGGTCGAACCCGTTCTGGGCGATGAGCGTGCCGAGGCGATGGGCCACGGCCTCGACATCCGGGCCGCATTCGCCCGCACCGATGACGGAAATACGCTTTTTCATTCTTGATTTCGTTTGAAAGAGTCCAATTCCCGTACACGGAAGATGGCCCGAGGGCAAGCGGCAGGAAGGATTCCGGCCAAGGCTCACGCGCGAAAATTCCGCGGGGCTTGAAGCCTGCCGCTCTTGCGGGCACAATCGCACCATGTTCGAGTTCGTCCCCAGGGATTTCCCGCAGGACCCGGGCGTCTATCTCATGAAGAACGCCCAGGGCAAGGTGCTCTACGTGGGCAAGGCCGTGAACCTGCGCTCGCGGCTTTCCTCCTATTTCCGCGCCGACGTGCCCCATCCCCGCACCCGGGCCATGGTGGCGCGCGTGGCCGGGGTGGACGTGCTCGTCACGGCCACGGAGAAGGAGGCCCTGCTCCTGGAGGCCAGCCTCATCAAGAAGCACCGTCCCCGCTACAACGTGGTGCTGCGCGACGACAAAAGCCACATCCTCTTCAAGCTCGACAAGACCCAGGAGTTCCCCAAGATCGCCTTCACCCGCCGCGTGGTGCGCGACGGCTCGGCCTATTTCGGCCCCTTCACCTCCGCCGGGGCCGCCCGCCGCACCTGGAAGGAGCTGGGCAAGCTCTTCCCCCTGCGCAAATGCCGCGACGCCAGCTTCAAAAACCGCGTGCGCCCCTGCCTCTACCACCACATCGGCCAATGCCTGGCCCCCTGCGCTGGCAACGTCTCGCCCCAGGAGTACGCCGCGCTCGTACGCAGGGTGGAGGCCTTCCTCTCGGGGCGCTCGGCCGAGGTGATCAAGCGCGTGGAGCGCGAAATGCTCGAAGCCTCCGAGGCCCTCCAGTTCGAGCGCGCCGCCGACCTGCGCGACCTGGCCGCCGCCATGCGCGCCACCGTCGAGGGCCAGGCCGCCGTCTTGCCCAACCACGCCGACCTGGACGCCGTGGACGTGTTCACCGCGCCTTCGGGCCTGGGCCTGTGCGTGCTCTTCGTGCGCCAGGGCAGGCTCCTGGACCGCGCCAGCTTCCACTGGACCGACGTGGACGAGGCCGCGCTCCCCGATATCCTGCCGAGCTTCCTGGCCCAGTTCTACCGCCCCGAGAGCTTCGTGCCGGGCCGGGTGCTCCTTTCGCGCCGCGCCCTGGAGGCCCTGGGCGCAGCGGGCCTGTCCCTGGCGGCCGAGGTGCTCACGGAGCGCCGGGAGGCGCGCTGTGTGCTGGACGGAGCGCGCAACGAGGCCGAGGAACGCCTGCTGGAGATCGCCTCGGCCAACGCATCGCGCGCCCTGAGCGAAGCCCGCGTGCAGGACGGGGAGGGCGAGGGCGTTCCCGCGCTCCTGGGCCGCAGGCTGGGACTCGGACGCGAGGCCCGGCGCATCGAGACCGTGGACGCCTCCCACCTGGGCGGCAAGGGCATGCGCGTGGGCATGGTGGTCTTCGAGGAGGGGCGCTTCGCCAAGGACGACTACAGGCTTTTCGCCTTTCCGGAGCTGGAGGGCACGGGGGACGACTACGCCGCGCTCTCCTCCTGGGTGGCCCGGCGCATCGGGCTGGGCGAGCCCTGGCCGGACCTCGTGCTGGTGGACGGCGGCAGGGGGCAGCTGGCGGCCGTGGAGCGGGCCATGGCCCAGGCCGGTCTGCCGCGCCTGTGGGAGCTGGCCTCCATCGCCAAGTCCGGCCGCGCCAAGAACGCCCAGGAGGACCAGATCTTCCGGCCCGGGCGCAAGAACCCCGTGGGTCTGCGCCCCGGATCGAGGGAACTGCTCTTCCTGCAAAAGCTGCGCGACGAGGCCCACCGCTACGTCATCGGGCGCCAGCGCCAGGCCCGCAAAAAGGCGGGACTGCACAGCGAGGTGCTGGGCCTGCCGGGCGTCGGCCCCAAAACGGCGAAACTCCTCTGGGACCGCTTCGGCGATCTGGAGCGCCTCCTGGCCGCCACCGAACAGGACCTCATGGGCCTGGACGGCTTCGGCCCGGCCAAGGCCCAGAGCGTGGGCGAGGCCCTGGCGGCGCTGCGAAAGGCCCGCTCCCGCCCCGCCTGAACTCCCGCCTCCCCGGGGCACGGAGCCGTTCCATCGGATGGCGCTTGCGCGCCTTGTCGGATGCCTCCCTGATCGGAAGCGCGAGAGCCGTTGACGGGCGAAACAACCGCCCGGTTCCAAGCGGCGCTTCGCGCGGGGCTGCCGACATGGAGGAAATGCCTGCGTTGTCGGCGGTATGGCGCCTCACATGTGCTCTGCGTTTGCATTTCCCGGAAAAAGTCTGTATCGGCGCTGGGTCACGCCACGCCAAGGAGTCCCCATGCCCCGCTTTGAGCGGTTGCGCCAGCTCGTGTCCGGCATCGGCCGGGAACACGTCTACCGCACCATCTACGACGAGCACTACACGCCCCTCATCCAGGGGGTCGAGGATCTGGACTTCCAGGGGCTCGAAGCCTTCCGCAAGGTGGATTTCCAGGGCAAGCACGTGGTGGATCTCGGATGCAACTTCGGGTTCTTCGCCTTCGAGGCCGCCCGCAGGGGGGCGGCGAGCGTGCTGGCCGTGGATCGTGAGGCGAATGTGCTCCAGGGCGCATGCCTTCTGCGCGACGCCTTCGGCCAAAACACTGTGAACTTTCTCGCCTGCGACATCGAAAGCCCCGGCAACTGCCTGCAAGGCCGCACCTTCGACATGGCCATGCTCGTGGAGTTCATGGGCAAGACCTTCGTGCGCGCAGGGTTGGTGGAGCGGACGCTCGCCTTCTACGAGCGTCTCTCCGACAAGGAGCTGGTGCTCTCGGTGCAGAAGTCCTACTACGTCCGCAAGGAGCTGGGCTCCGACATGGAGACCATGCGCCGCTTCTACCCCGAGGCCTACCTGCATGGCGGCGCGATGCACCTTCTCGAATACGTCCGGGACTTCTTCAAGGACCGCTGGAACATCCAGATGCTCTCGGACCTCGCCCCCGGCTACGAAAAGCCCCGCAAATTCATGCGATTGTATCGCTGATCCAGGCCGATCCTTCCTCTTTCTCCCGCCCTGTGGCATGAGGGAACATCCGCGATCTCCGGAGGTTCCCATGAAGGCCCTCATTCCCCTCTTCCTTTTTCTGCTTTTCCTCGGCGCGTCCGCCGTCCGGGCGCAGACCACCGAACGCCGCTACGACGCCCAGGGGCGCTACCAGGGCCAGGTCCGGCGCGACCAGCAGGGCGGCTCCCGCGCCTACGACAGCCACGGCTCCTACCGGGGCCGCACCGAGACCAACGCCTCCGGGGAAACGCGCAGCTACGACGCCCACGGCGGCTACCAGGGGCGGCAATCCCCGGACGGACGCCTCTACGACAGCCACGGCAGCTACAAGGGCAGGGTGGAGACGGACACCTCGGGCAACCAGCGCCTCTACGACAGCCACGGCAGCTACCAGGGGCGCATCGACAAGGACGGACGCCGCTACGACGCCCAGGGGCGCTACCAGGGGCGCAACGCGCCTTAGGCCGTTGGAGACGCTTCGGCGCGCGCCGGACCGTCAACAGCCTAGCGTCGCGCGGCGGCGGGCGGCGTATAACGCCCCGGCGTCAGGCCGGATCGCCGGGGGGCGCTTCGTGACGAGGGACGGAGCGAACGGGGAGAACCTCGCGGCGGTGCAGTGGCGCTCCGCCGGGACCGGCTCGCGGTCCCGGCGAACGTTTCGCGGATCTGGTCGCGGAGTCTTGGTGCGGATCAGTCGCAGCCGCAGTCCTCGTTGAAGGGGTTCTTCTGGAGGGTGATGGTCTGCCCGGGCTGGCAGCGCACCATCATGGTCTCCACGCCCAGGTCCTCAAGGGCCAGTCCGAAGGCCCGGGTGTTCTTCTCGAGCACCGGGAAGGTCCCCCAGTGCATGGGCAGCACCTGATGGCAGCGCAGCAGCTTGCAGGCCACGGCCGCCTGGCGTGCGTCCATGGTGAACACGCCGCCCACGGGCAGCAGGGCCATGTCGATGTGGAAGAGCTTCCCGTAGAGCTCCATGGTGGCGAAAATGGCCGTGTCGCCAGCGTGGTAGAGCGTGAAGCCGTCGGCCAGGGTGAGGATGTAGCCCACCGGCAGGCCGGACTCGCTGGAGTGCACGGCCTGCACCATGGTGGCCTTCACGCCGCCCAGGGCGATGGAGCCCCCGATGTTGATGCCGATGCCGTTCACCACCTGCTCGCGCGGCAGCCCTTGGTCCACCAGTTTGGAGCACGTCTCCACGATGGCCAGGAGCTTGGCCCCGGTGGCCTGGCAAATGGCCACGGCCTGGCCCACGTGGTCGCCGTGGTCGTGGGTCACCAGCACGTGGTCGGCCTGGGCCACGTCCTTGGAGGCCAGCGCCGCGTTGGGGTTGCCGTCGTAGAAGGGGTCGATGAGGATGGTCTGGCCCCCGGTCTTCAGGGTGAAGTTGGAATGGCCGTTCCAGGTAAGTTCGTGCTGCATGGCTCTTCTCCGCGATCCCGTTGCTTGCGGCGCGCCCAGGGCCCCCCGTCGGGAAACCGCGCCTGTGTCAGCCATTGATACATCTCCCGGGGCTTGCGCGTCCAGTGGGCTTTTGCACGCCTTGCCTGGAGGGACCTTTTTCAGTACAGGCGCAAGTGCGGGCTCGTGCTGTCCACGTCTCGACAAGCCTGCATCAGGTCTTATCTCACTCAGCGCCAAGGGCGCGCCCCCGGAGCGCAGACATGACAGACTCACTGAACCAGGAAGAAACCCTCTCGGGAACCGGCGTCGAAGACGAGATCCGGGAACCCCGCAAATACAAGGTGCTCCTGCACAACGACGACTACACCACCATGGAGTTCGTCGTGCGGGTGCTGGTGAGCGTCTTTCACAAGTCCGAGGCCGAGGCCACCCGGATCATGCTTGCCGTGCACCAGAACGGCAAGGGCGTGTGCGGCGTGTTCACGGCCGAGGTGGCCGAAACGAAAGTAGTCATGGTGCGCCAGTTGGCCAAGGAGGGGGGCTTCCCCCTCAAGTGCACCATGGAAGAGGAATAAATGCTGGGCAAGAGACTCGAACGCGTCCTCACCAATGCGGTGAAGGAAGTCAAACGGCGCAACCACGAGTACCTGACGCTCGAACACCTCCTGCACGCCATCGTCCAGGAGGAGAGCGGCAAGAACATCCTCGTGAGCTGCGGGGCCAACGTGGTGCGCCTGCGCCACCAGCTGGAGCGCTTTTTCGCCGAACACATGGAAACGCTGCCCCAGGCCCAGGCCCCGGAAGTGGTCCAGACCCTGGGCGTGCAGCGCGTGCTCCAGCGCGCCATCATGCAGATCCAGTCCGCCGGGCGCGACAAGGTGGAGGTGGGCGACGTGCTGGCCGCCCTCTTCGAGGAGGACGACTCCTACGCCGTCTACTTCCTCAAGGCTCAGGGCGTCACGCGCCTGGACATCCTGGAGTGCATCTCCCACGGCCAGGGAGCGGAAGAGGGCCGCGAAGCCGCGGGCGACGCCCGCCAGGGCGAGCCGACCAAGCAGTCCGCCCTGGAGCAGTACACCGTGGACCTGGTGGCCAAGGCCCGCGACAACGCCATCGATCCCCTCATCGGGCGCTCCGAGGAGCTCACGCGTACCATCCAGGTGCTGGCCCGGCGGCGCAAGAACAACCCCCTCTACGTGGGCGACCCCGGCGTGGGCAAGACGGCCCTGGCCGAGGGCTTGGCCCTGCGCATCGTCCAGGGCGAGGTGCCCGAGAGCTTCCGCCAGACCGAGGTCTTCGCCCTGGACATGGGCGCGCTCCTGGCCGGAACCAAGTACCGGGGCGACTTCGAGGCCCGCATGAAGGCCGTGCTGAACGAGCTCAAGGCCAAGCCCGGGGCCATCCTCTTCGTGGACGAGATCCACACCATCGTGGGCGCGGGGGCCACCAGCGGCGGCACCATGGACGCCTCCAACATCCTCAAGCCCGTGCTGGCCTCCGGGCAGCTGCGCTGCATCGGCTCCACCACCTACGAGGAATACCGCAACCACTTCGAGAAGGACCGCGCCCTCTCCCGGCGCTTCCAGAAGATCGACGTGCGCGAACCCACCCAGGACGAGGCCGTGGAAATTCTCAAGGGCCTCAAGGGCCACTATGAGGCGCACCACGGCGTGCAGTACACTGCGGCGGCCCTGCGCAGCGCCGTGGAGCTCTCGGCGCGCCACGTCACCGACCGCTACCTGCCCGACAAGGCCATCGACGTGATCGACGAGGCCGGGGCGGTGTTCCGCCTTTCCCCCAAACCGGGCAAGAACGCCATCGGCGTGCACGAGATCGAGAAGGTGGTCTCGGGCATGGCCCGCGTGCCCGTGCAGCGCGTCTCGGCCTCGGACCGGGGCCGCCTGGCCGCCGTGGAGGAGGAGCTCAAGCGTCTGGTCTTCGGCCAGGACGAAGCCATCGACGTGCTCGCCAAGGCCATCAAGCGCTCCCGGGCCGGTCTCTCCCCTGCGGGCAAGCCCACGGGCAACTTCCTGCTCACCGGTCCCACGGGCGTGGGCAAGACCGAGCTGGCCAAGCAACTGGCCGAGGTGCTGGGCATCCACTTCATGCGCTTCGACATGAGCGAATACATGGAGAAGCACGCCGTGGCCCGGCTCATCGGCGCGCCCCCGGGCTATGTGGGCTTCGACCAGGGCGGGCTGCTCACCGACGGCATCCGCAAGCACCCGCACTGCGTGCTCCTGCTCGACGAGATCGAGAAGGCCCACCCGGACATGTTCAACATCCTGCTCCAGGTGATGGACTACGCCACGCTCACCGACAACAACGGGCGCAAGGCCGACTTCAGCCACGTGATCCTGCTCATGACCTCCAACGCCGGTGCCCGCGAGATGGCCGCCAAGACCATCGGCTTCGGCACCCAGGTGGACGACGCCTCCTGGCACGGCCAGAAGGCCCTGGAAAAACTCTTTTCGCCGGAGTTCCGCAACCGCCTGGATGCGGTGCTCTCCTTCAATCCGCTCTCGAGCGCGGTGATGGAGCGCATCGTGCGCAAGTACCTGGCGGAGTTGAACGCCCAGCTCAAGGAGCGCAAGGCCTCGGCGGAACTGAGCGAGGCGGCCGTGGCCTGGCTGGCCAAACGCGGCTTCGACCCGGCCTTCGGCGCCAGGCCCCTGGCCCGGCTGGTGCAGGAAAAGCTCAAGGACCCCCTGGCCGACGAGATGCTCTTCGGCGCGCTCCAGAAGGGCGGCACGGCCAAGGTGGACGTGGGCGAAAAGAACGACGCGGACGGCAAGGCGGATTCGGAGCTGAGCTTCGAGTACGCACCCGCCAAGGGCAAGGAAAAGGCCTAGCGAAGTCGAACGGATCGTCGCGGACCAAGATAACGAACGGCCCGGGAATCGAGAGATTCCCGGGCCGGTTTTGTTGGATTGGGGGGAGGGGGCTGGCGGGGCCTTCAGCCCTGCGGAAATCAGCAACCCGCCTGGGCGTCGCTCTGGATGCGCTCCACGCTCAGGCGCAGGCCCAAGGCCCGCAGGATGGACGTAAGCGTCTTCAGGGTGGGATTGCCGCCAGGAGAGAGCGCCCGGTAGAGATTTTCCCTGCGCAGTCCGGCCTTTCCGGCCACCTCCGCCGCGCCATAGGCCTGCACCAGACGGCGAAGCCCCAGCCGGAGCGCAACCTCGTCCTCTTCCTCCAGAGTGGCCTTCAGGTATTCGAACGCCAGTTCCGGGTCTTCCCGCAGTTCCCGGACCACGGCGTCATGATGGCTCACACTGGCCCTGCATGCAGATTTCACCGCGTACGCTCCCTGTAGTCGTCCAAATAGCTGATGGCCCTGTCTATGTCGGCCTGCTGCGTCCTTTTGTCCCCGGCGCAGAGCAACAGGACGATCTCCTTCCCCACCAGGCCGTAATAGACTCTGTACCCTGGCCCGAAATCCACCACCAATTCATGCACTCCGTTCCGGCATGGTTTGGCAGCGCCGAAATTGCCCGCTTCAAGGCGCTCGATCCGCTTCAGGATCGCGGCCTTGGCCCGGAAGTCGCGCAAGGCTTTGAACCACAGGCTGAAAGGCTCCTTGCCATCTTCAAAGGCGTATCGGCGGGCGGTGTACGTCATGGGAGAATGTATCTTTTACGATACAGCGTCAAGAGGGCTCTCTCCGCCGGAACGGATCACGACTTCTCCAGCCCGTACCACTTGCCGAGCACGGCGGGGCGGTGCGCCTCCATGAGGTCCAGCAGTTCCCCGGGGTCGTCGGAGAAGAGCAGGTTGTTGCGGTGAGGGCTTTTGAGGAAGCCTTCGTCCACCATGTGGTTCAGAAATCCCGTGAGCTTGTCGTAGTAGCCGAGGATGTTCAGGAAACCCACCGGTTTGGCGTGCAGGGCCAGCTGTCCCCAGGTGGCCACCTCGAAGATCTCCTCCAGCGTTCCGAGCCCCCCCGGCATGGCCACGAAGCCGTCGGAGAGTTCGGCCATGAGCGCCTTGCGCTCGTGCATGGACTCCACCTCGTGCATCTCCGTAAGCCCCTCGAAGGCCAGCTCCTTGGCCTTGAGGAACCCCGGCAGCACGCCGATCACGCGGCCTCCGGCCTCGGCCGCGGCCCGGGCCAGCACGCCCATGAGCCCGTTTTTGGCCCCGCCGTACACCAGCCCCACGCCCCGGGCCGCCAGGAGACGTCCCATCTCCCCGGCGGCCTCGGCGTAGCCCGGCTTCGTCCCGGGGTTGGAGCCCAGGAACACGCAGAGGTTCTTCATGACCCTTCCTCCACCTCCACGATGGGCGCGTGCTGGCTCAGGTCGAAGAAGCCGCGCACGGGGAAGGGCAGGGCGTAGTTGGGGATGCGGTCGAAGAGCACGAAGCCCATGTCCTTGCCTTCCTCCAGGTCGCAGAGGGCGGGGATGCCCAGGGGCACGGGGAAGTCGATGGGGCAGGCGCGGATGGCGGCCAGCTTGCCCGCGTAGCGCTCCTCGAAGTAGGCGGCCACCATGTCGCGCTCGTCGGGGGTGAAGGATTCCATCACGAGCTTGCGGCCCGAGCCCATGTCGGCGTCCATGTCCGGGTGCATGGGGTCGCCCAGGATGTCGTTCCAGTCGAAGGAGTCTTCTTCCAGGCAGTCCCATTCGGGCCGGAAGAGGTGGACTTCCACGTCCTTGCGCCCCTTGAAGCTTTTGATCACGATGGACATGGACCAGGCGCGGTCCACGGGGAGCTTTTCGCTGGCCGGGACGAACTCTCTGAGCATGGTGGCTTCTCCGCTTGTTTTATGGCCCTGGAGGCCGTAGAATCGCCGTGTTGGTTGCCGAGGGGGAAAGATTTGAAAAAACTGGGCAAAAGTCAATCAGCATTCCGGCTCTCCAGCCCGTTCTCGCCGCAGGGCGACCAGCCCCAGGCCATCGCCGGGCTGGTGGAAAACCTGAACGAGGGCGTGCGCGATCAGGTGCTCCTGGGCGCCACGGGCACGGGCAAGACCTTCACCATGGCCCAGGTGGTGGCCGCCACGGGCCGCCCGGCCCTGGTGATCGCGCCCAACAAGACCCTGGCCGCGCAGCTCTTCAACGAATTCCGGGGACTCTTCCCGGAGAACGCCGTGGAGTACTTCGTCAGTTACTACGACTACTACCAGCCCGAAGCCTATCTGCCCCGCACGGACACCTACATCGAAAAGGACTCCTCCATCAACGAGGATATCGACAAGCTCCGGCACGCGGCCACCCACGCGCTGCTCACCCGGCGCGACGTGCTCATCGTGGCCTCGGTGAGCTGCATCTACGGCCTGGGGTCGCCCGAATACTACGCCAAGATGGTGCTCCCCCTGGAGGAGGGCCAGCGCATCGCCATGGAGGAGGTCATCTCCCGGCTGGTGGAGGTGCAGTACGAGCGCAACGACATGGACTTCCACCGCGGCGTCTTCCGCGTGCGCGGCGACGTGCTGGAGATCATCCCCGCCTATTCCCGCGAGCGCGCCCTGCGCCTGGAATTTTTCGGGGACGAACTGGAAGCCATGCTGGAGACCGACCCACTCACCGGAGAGGTGCTCTCGCGGCTGAAGAAGACCGTCATCTTCCCCAACTCCCACTATGTTTCGGACCGCGACAACCTCACGCGCGCCATGCACGACATCCGCGAGGAACTGCGCGAACGCCTGATGCAGTACCAGCGGGAAAACCGGCTCGTGGAGGCCCAGCGCCTGGAGCAGCGCACACTCTACGACCTGGAGATGATCGAGGAAGTGGGCTACTGCAACGGCATCGAGAACTATTCCAGGCACCTGGACGGCCGAAAGGCGGGCGACCCCCCGGCCACCCTCCTGGACTACTTCCCCGACGACTTCATCCTCTTCGTGGACGAATCGCACATCACCGTGCCCCAGATCGGGGGCATGTACAACGGCGACCTCTCGCGCAAATCCACCCTGGTGGATTACGGCTTCCGCCTGCCCTCGGCCCTGGACAACAGGCCCCTGAACTTCCAGGAGTTCCAGACGCGCATCGGCCAGGCGGTGTACGTCTCGGCCACGCCCGGCCCCTGGGAGATGGAGCGCGCCCAGGGCCTGGTGGTGGAGCAGATCATCCGCCCCACCGGGCTCCTGGACCCCGTGGCCGAGGTGCGCCCCGTGAAGGGCCAGGTGGACGACCTGCTCTCGGAATGCAAGAAGCGCGTGGCCCTGGGCGATCGTGTGCTGGTGACCACGCTCACCAAGCGCATGGCCGAAGAGCTCACGGACTACTTGAACAATTTCGGAGTGGCCACCCGCTACCTGCACTCGGACATCGACACCCTGGAGCGCGTGGCCATCATCCAGGCCCTGCGCGCCGGGGAGTTCTCGGTGCTGGTGGGCATCAACCTGCTGCGCGAGGGCCTGGACATCCCCGAGGTCTCGCTGGTGGCCGTGCTGGACGCCGACAAGGAGGGCTTCCTGCGCTCCACGCGCTCGCTCATCCAGACCTTCGGGCGCGCCGCGCGCAACGTCTCGGGCCGGGTGATCCTCTACGCCGACCAGGTGACGCGCTCCATGAGGGACGCGCTCGACGAGACGGCCCGCCGCCGCGCCCGCCAGGAGGAGCACAACGCCCGACACGGCATCGTGCCCCGCACCATCCACAAAGAGATGGACAACGTGCTGGAGGGCATCTACGCCCAGTCCAAGCCGGTCAAGGAGCCCAAGGGCCGTTCCGTGAGCTTCGTGGACGGGCTTATGGAACAGGCCCAGGACGCCCAGACCGTGGAAAAGCTCCTCAAACGCCTGGAGAAGGACATGCGCGCCGCCGCAAAGGACCTGGCCTTCGAGCGCGCCGCCGAACTGCGCGACGCCATCACCGCCCTGCGCGCCCGGCAGGATGGCGGGGACGCCCCGTGAAAGCCCCGCGCAAGATCGAACCCGGCGTGCGCGGCATGCGCCGGGGCAGGGTGCTGCGCCGCGTGAACCGCTTCACGCTCATGCGGCGCAGGCTGGGCGTGCTCTGGCCCGTTATCGCGGGCCTCACGGCCGTGGCCTTCATCTTCGTGGGCGGCACGCTGGCCTACATGTTCGTGGAGGAGTGGGACCTCTTCGACAGCGTGTACATGGTGATCATCTCGCTCACCACCGTGGGCTACGGCGAGGTGCACCCCCTCACCCGGGCGGGCAGGGCGGTCACGGCCGTGCTGCTGCTCTCGGGCGTGGGCACCTTCTTCTACCTGGCGGGAGCCATCGTGCAGCTCATGATCGAGGGGCACATCCAAAACATCTTCGGGAGGCGCTGGATGCGGCACGCCATCGAGAACATGCGGGGGCACACCATCGTCTGCGGCTACGGCCGCATCGGGTCCGTGGTGGCCCGCGAGATCGCGGCCGAGGGCCAGGACGTGGTGGTGGTGGAGCGCTCCCACGCCCTGGTGGAGGAGCTGGAAGGCAAGGACATCCCCTTCGTGGCCGGAGACGCCACCAAGGACGACATCCTCCTGGCCGCCGGGCTCAAACACGCCAAGGCCCTGGTCTCGGCGCTCTCCGAGGAGGCGGCCAACGTCTACGTGACGCTCACGGCCCGCCAGCTCAACCCCGAGATCGTCATCGTGGCCCGCTCCGACTCGCCCGACCACTCCCAGCGCCTCCAGCGCGCCGGGGCCAACCAGGTGCTCTTCCCGCACCTCTACGGCGGCGTGCGCATGGCCCACTCGGTGCTGCGCCCCTCGGTGCTGGGCTTCATGGACCTGGCCATGCGCGGCGACAACGAGGACCTCCAGATGGAACAGCTCACCATCTCCCAGGGATCGAGCCTCGCGGGCAAGGACCTCATCGCCTCCCAGTTGCGCCAGCGCTGGAACGTCATCGTCATCGGCATCCAGAAGCCCGACGGCAAGCTGCTCTTCAACCCACAGCCCCAGTCCGTGCTCCAGGCCGGAGACACCCTCATCCTGGTGGGAGGCAAGAAGCTCCTGGCCGACCTCCAGCGCGAGGCCGCCAGCTAGGCCGCGACCCGGCCGGGACGCCGCGCGCGGACCGGCCCAGCAGGTGTACCCCATGGAACCGATCCTCAACAAGCCGGAGGGCCAGATGCGCGGGCCGGGCCAGCGGGAGCATGCGCTGGAGCCGCCTTCGGTGGAGCTGGTGATCGCGCGCTACCGCGAGGACGTCTCCTGGCTGGCGGACATGGGTCTGCCCGCCACGGTCTACGACAAGTCCGGCGACCCGACGCCCCCGGAGACTTTCGGCGCGGTCTGGACGCCATTGCCCAACGTGGGCCGGGAGAGCCACACCTACCTGACGCACATCCTGGCCCGCTACCCGGACTTTCCGGACTTCACGGCCTTCCTCCAGGGAGACCCCTTCAAGCACCTGAGCGCGGACGGCGAAGCGGACGCGGCGGCCCTCAAGGCGGCCATCGAACGCAACGTCCGCCTGGGATCGGCCTTCACCGGCTTCGCCTGGTTCAAGCTCAAGTGCGACCGCCTGGGCAGGCCCCACGCCATGGACACTCCCGAGGCCCGCGATCGCTGGAAGGGCCGCTCCCGGGACATCCCCGTGGGTGCTGTGTACGCGGAGCTTTTCGCGGGCGACGTGCCCGAGACGTTTCTAGCGACGGCCCCTGCCGGATTGCTTTTCGTCAGTAAAGAGCGCATCTTGTCGCGCTCAAAACGTTTCTATAAACGTTGCTTGCAACTCATCCTGGACGACCCGGACGACGCCCGCAACACCGGCCACGCCTTCGAGCGGCTCTGGCAGGTGATCTTCAACGCCAAGACCCCCAGCAGACAAGGGATCGACCCATGAACCCCACCGGCCAGACCCCGGCCCAGCGCGTCCAGCAGCTGCGCCACGAACTGGAGCGCCACAACCTCCTCTATTACACCCTGGACGCTCCCGAGATTACCGACGCCCAGTACGACGCCCTGTTCCGCGAGCTGAAGGACCTGGAGGACGCCCATCCCGAACTGGACGACCCCAACTCCCCCACGCGCCGCGTGGGCGGGGCCGTGGCCCAGGCCTTCGCCTCCCGCCCGCACCGCCAGAGGATGTACAGCCTGGACAACGCCCTCACCCCGGAGGAATGGCAGGCCTTCCTGGAGCGCCTGGGCCGCGTGCTGCCCGAGCGCGCGTTCTCCTTCTGGGCCGACCCCAAATTCGACGGTCTGGCCCTGGAGGTCATCTACGAGCACGGCCGCTTCGTCCAGGCCCTCACCCGGGGCGACGGCGAGACGGGCGAGGACGTCACCGACAACATGCGCACCGTGCGCAACCTCCCCCTGGACCTGCGCCGCCACGCGGCCAAGGCCAACCTGCCCGTGCCCGAACTTCTGGAGGTGCGCGGCGAGGTGGTGATCACCAAGGCCGACTTCCACGCCCTCAACCAGACCCAGGACGAGGCCGGGGCCAAGGTGTTCGCCAACCCGCGCAACGCGGCCGCAGGCAGCGTGCGCCAGCTCGATTCGCGCGTGACGGCCTCCCGCCCTCTGCGCTTCTTCGCCTACGGCGCGGGCGAGACCCGCTGGCCCATGGGCGACCCATGGCCCACCCAGCACGCGCTCATGGAGGGCCTGGGCAGGCTGGGCTTCACCGTGGCCCGCGAGGGCAGGGCCGTGGACGCCGCCGGAGTGGAGGCCCTCTACGCCGAACTGGAGCGCACCCGCGACAAGCTGCCGTTCGAGATCGACGGCATGGTGGTCAAGCTCGACCGTCTGGACTGGCAGCGCGAGGCGGGCTTCACGGCGCGCGCACCGCGCTGGGCCGTGGCCTGGAAGTTTCCGCCGCGCCAGGCCGAGACGCTCTTGGAGCGCATCGAGGTCCAGGTGGGCCGCACCGGGGTGCTCACGCCCGTGGCGGTGCTGGCCCCCGTGAGCCTGGCCGGGGTGACCGTCTCGCGCGCCACCCTGCACAACGAGGACGAGATCAAGGCCAAGGACGTGCGCCCCGGCGACACCGTGGTGGTGCAGCGCGCGGGCGACGTGATCCCCGAGGTGGTGCGCAGCGTCCCCGAAAAGCGCCCCGTGGGCCTTGAGCCCTTCGTTTTCCCGGAAGCGTGCCCCTCCTGCGGCTCCCGGGTCACGCGTCTGGCGGACGAGGCGGCCTGGCGCTGCCTCAACGTCTCCTGTCCGGCGGTGCTCAAGGGGGCCATCGTCTTCTTCGTCTCCAAGTCCGGGCTGGACATCGAAGGCGTGGGCAAGCGCTGGATCGAAATCCTCGTGGAGAAGGGGATAGTGAAGTCCCCGGCGGACCTCTTCGCCCTCACCCTGGAGGACCTCCTGCCCCTGGAGCGCATGGGGGAGAAGCTGGCCGCCAACTTCGTGGAGGCCTTCGACAAGGCGCGCCGGAGCGCCACGCTGGCCCGGCTCATCGCGGCCCTGGGAATCCGCCAGGTGGGGGCGCAGACCGCGCGCACCCTGGCCGGGGCCTTCCGGGACCTGGACGCCCTGGCCCGGGCGACGGCCGAGGAGCTGCAGCTCCTGCCCGACATCGGCCCCGAGGTGGCCCAGAGCCTGCGCGCCTTCTTCGACAACCCAGGCAACCGCGAACTCCTGGAGCGCTTCCGGGCCATTGGCCTCTGGCCCTCAAGGCCAGCCGACGCCCCGGCCGCCATGGGACCAAAGCCCCTGGCGGGCAAGCGGTTCCTGTTCACCGGCGGGCTCGCGGGCATGACGCGCTCCCAGGCCGAGGCCCTGGTGGAGGGCCTGGGCGGCACGGCGGCCGGGTCCGTCTCCAAGAAGCTCGACTACCTGGTGGCCGGGCAGGACCCCGGCTCCAAGCTGGATAAAGCCCGGGCTCTTGGTGTACCAGTGCTGGACCAGGAGGGCTTCGAGACCCTGCTGCGCCAGGCCGGGGAGGCCCCGGAGGCCTGAGCCCGCGCCCCACGGCGCGAAGGCCCGGTTTCCCGTGGCGACGAGACCGCAATTTCAAGCGGAGCATGAGGAACTTGCCCAGTCATGGTTTCAGAAGCCTCCGGCGGCCAAAGGGCTCGCGCCCTATGGACTCCCCTTCGGCTTCGCGACGCGAGCGTTCACACCGGGTCTTGTTGCGACAACTTCTGGGCACATGGTTTTCCTGATCCATCACCCGGCCGCCCGCGCGGGGCGGCCGCAACCGAGGGGGACGATATGAGCGTGCGCGACGTGATCATCATGGGGGCCGGCGGCCGCATGGGCCAGACCCTGTGCCAGCTGGCCATGGCCGACCCGGCCTTCCGGCTGGCGGGCGTGGTGGAGCGCCCGGGCAACGAGGCGGCCCTGGACCGCTACCCGGACTGCGTCAAGGGCTCGTCCATGGAGGAGGTTTTCTCCAGGCTCCCCGGCGCCGTAATCGTGGACTTCACGGCCCCGGACTCCAGCGTGCTGGTGTCCGAGACGGCCGCGCGCCTGGGCAATCCCGTGGTCATCGGCACCACGGGCCTCAAGGGCGAGCAGTTGGAGCGCGTCCAGGCCGCCTCCGCCAGGGGGCGCATCTTCTGGTCGCCCAACATGAGCCTGGGCATCAACGCCCTGGCCCAGTTCCTGCCGCTGCTGGTCAAGGCCCTCGGCCCCGCCTACGACATGGAGATCATGGAGATCCACCACAACAAGAAGGCCGACTCGCCCAGCGGCACGGCCATCAAGCTGGGCCAGGTGCTGGCCGGGGCGCGCGGCCAGGAGCTCCAGGACGTGATGAAGTGCGGCCGCGAGGGCATCATCGGGGCGCGCACGCAGGAGGAGCTGGGCGTCATGGCCCTGCGCGGCGGCGACGTGGTGGGCGACCACACCGTCTACTTCTTCGGCCCCGGCGAACGCATCGAGGTGACGCACCGTGCCCACACCCGCGAGAACTTCGCGCGCGGCGCGCTGCGGGCAGCGCTCTGGATCGGCGCGCAGGAGCCGGGCAAGCTCTACTCCATGGCCGACATGCTCGCATGAAGATCGGACTGCTCCAGGTGAACCCCGTGGTGGGCGACCTCACCGGCAACGCTGGAAGGATCGCCCGCGCGGCGCGCAAGGCCCAGGCGGCAGGGGCGGAGCTTTGCATCACGCCGGAGCTGGCCCTCACGGGCTATCCCCCGCGCGACCTGTTGCTCTCGAGCGCCTTCGTGGACAAGGCCCGCGCCGTGCTGGAGGAGCTGGCCCGCTCCCTGGCCGACGGCCCGGCCCTGCTGGCGGGCACGGCGGCGCGCAGTCCCCTGGCCCAGGGCCGCCCCCTGATGAACTGCGCGGCCTTCCTCGCGGGCGGACGCGTGGAGGCGCTGCTGCCCAAGAAGCTCCTGCCCACCTACGACGTCTTCGACGAGGACCGCTACTTCGAGCCGGGCGAGCGCCTGGGCTTCATCGATTTCGCGGGACGCCGACTGGGCGTGACCATCTGCGAGGACATCTGGAACGACAAGGCCTACTGGCGCGACCGGCGCTACCACGAGGACCCCGTGGAGCGTCTGGTCGCGGAGGGCGTCCAGGCCATCCTGAACCTCTCGGCCTCGCCCTTCACCCTGGGCAAGCAGCCCGTGCGCGAGGCCATGCTGGGCGCGGCGGCGCGCAAATACGGCCTTCCGGTGGTCTACTGCAACCAGGCGGGCGGCAACGACGATCTGGTCTTCGACGGCCGCTCCATGGCCCTGGACGCCCGGGGTCGGCTGGCCGCGCGCGCGGCGGCCTTCTCCGAGGACGTGCTCGTGATGGACCTCGAAGATCTGGAACAGGGGCGCGGCGAAGGGCGCATCGCCCCGGACGACTTCTCCGAGGAGTCCGAGGCCTGGCGCGCCCTGGTGCTGGGCGTGCGCGACTACTGCGCCAAGTGCGGCTTCAAGGGCGCGCTCCTGGGCCTCTCGGGGGGCGTGGACTCTGCCCTCACCGCCGCCGTGGCCGCCGAGGCCCTGGGGCCGGAAAACGTGCTGGGCGTGCTCATGCCCAGCCCCTATTCCAGCAGGGGCAGCGTGGAGGATTCCCTGGATCTGGCCCGGCGTCTTGGCGTGAAGACCCTCACCATCCCCATCAGCGACATCATGGAGGCCTTCGAGAGGAGCCTGGCCCCGGCCTTCGCGGGCCTGCCGCCGGACACCACCGAGGAGAACGTCCAATCGCGCATCCGGGGCAACCTGCTCATGGCCATTTCCAACAAGCACAGGTCGCTCCTGCTCACGACGGGCAACAAGAGCGAGCTGGCCGTTGGCTACTGCACCATCTATGGCGACATGTCCGGCGGGCTGGCCGTGGTCTCCGACGTGCCCAAGACCATGGTCTGGCGCATCTGCGAGTGGCTCAACGCGCGCGGCCCGGAGCCGATCCCCCGGGCCATCGTGGAAAAGACGCCCTCTGCGGAGCTGCGCCCGGACCAGACCGACCAGGACAGCCTGCCGCCCTACGACGTGCTGGACGCCATCCTGCGCCTGCGCGTGGAGCGCCACCAGTCCGTGGAGGAGATCGTGGCCGCCGGGTTCGACCCCGAGACCGTGCGCCAGGTCTGCCGCCTGGTGAAGATCGCCGAATTCAAGCGCCGCCAGGCCGCGCCGGGCATCAAGATCACCGACCGGGCCTTCGGCACGGGATGGCGCATGCCCGTGGCCAGCCGCATGGAGTGCTGAGCCCCGCGCGCATCCGGCCGGGGCTGCCGTTCTCCAGCGGGGTGTGGCGCACACGCCGCCTTGTCGGCTCCGCGTCCGCCGGAGCGAAGCCCCCTCGGGCGTAGAGCCCTTTCTCAGCGCGCGGCGGGCGTGAAGACGATGCGGGAGAGCTCTACCGCCTCGCCGGGCTTTTCCACTTCAAAGACGTAGCGCGTCTCGCGCGCGGGGGAGAAGCTCGCCCGGCCGGGGCCGCCGCCCGTCTCAAGTCGTCCGGCGAAGCGGCCGTCCACCAGAACCCGCAACACGCCCGAGGGGCCGCCCGTCCACTCCAGGGTGGCTCGTTCGCCGCCGAGAAGCGTCAGGCCGCCCGCGCCCTGGAGCCGCCACGACCCGCCGCCGTAAGGCTCGAACCCACGAAGCTCCAGGAGCCAGGCCAGGTCCGCCGAGTCGCCCTCCTGGGCGCTTCGTTCCAGCCAGGCCCGCGCCTCGGCGCGTACCGGAGCGGGCAGGGCGCATGGGTCGCGGGTTTCCGTCCCGGTCCCCGGTGCGACCAGGGATGCGGCCCCGGTGGCTCCGGGCGAGGTCTTTCTGTCGATCCGCACCACGCCCAATTTCCCGGCGAGCGGGTCCTCGGCGCGCGACTGCGTCCGCGCAAGCCAGCGCGCCAGCCCCCGGCAGTCGGGCTCCAGCGAGAAGGCGGCGTAGCCCGGCGGCACGGCGGCCGCCAGCCCGTTGACCACCGGCAGCCCAAGGTCCTGGGCCGCCAGCATGGCCGCCACCGTTCGCTCCACGGCGGATGCGCCCGCGATTCCGCTCGTGAACCCGGCAGCGGACGATGATCCGTCCGGCGACGCGGGCGGGGCCATGTCCGGCCCAAAATCCGGACGGGTTTCGGCCACCGCCGAAGCCGCCGCGCCGTCCGTTCCGGCTGCGAAGACCAGCGCCACCGCCGAGCTGTCGGGCGGTCGGACTTCGAAAGCCCCACGTGCCTCGTCCGTCAGGGCGCGCAGATGGTCCAGACGCGCCCCGCCGGGGCCGGTCGCGAGGCTGGCCAGGGCCAGCAGAAAGCCCGCCGTCAGAGCCGCAAGGGATGGCCAACCGGGTCGCCTCCGGGCGAAAAGGGCCGCCAGGGCGTGCGCGCCGGGCAAGGCCAGGGCGCAGGCGGCCAGGGTCGCGAAGGACCACGGCAAGGAGGCGGCGAGGGAGTCCAGGGGCGGGCCGCCGGGGAAGGCCTCCCGGAGGTTGAGGCCCAGGGGGATCATGCAGGCCAGGGCGGCCAGAGCCACGGCCCCCTGGCGCTCGGCCCGGAAGAAGTCCCACGCCGCTCTGCCCCGGCGCGCCATGGCGCGCCGGACGCCCACGGCGGCGAGCCCCAGGCAAAGTGCCGCGCCCAGCTCCGGGCAGGCGTGCCACTGGAGCGCGGCGGCCGCGCATCCCCCGGCCCAGGCCCCCAGGGACCCCGAGCGCGCCCATGTGCGGAACGCCCAGAAGGCCAGGGGCAGGGGGAAGGCGTGAAGGAACGCCGGATACGCCAGGGCGCGGGGTGTCTGGGCCGCCAGGGCGAAGAGGAGCGCGCCGCACGCCGCGACGGCTCCGGTCGGCCCCGTGCCGCCCAGGGAAGCGCCGCGCGCGGTCGATCCGTCCAGCCCCGCCCCGTTCAAGGCCGGTTGGCCCGGGCCCTCTCGGCGCAAGGCCAGCCAGGCGCAGAGGAAATTGAGCGCGAAAAGCCCCGCGAACCACGCCTGGAAGGCCCTTTCGCGCTCCATTCCGGCGAACCGGGCCAGGGCGTAGAGGGGCAGGGTGACGGGGTGCATCTCCTGCAGGGGCTGCACCTGACGCGCGGGAAAGAAGACCGGGAGGACGGTGAACGCCTGCTCGCGGCTCGTCAGCAGTCGAAACCCGTGCTCAAGGCAGTACTGGACGGGTCCTGAGCGTTCGATGGAGGAGGGCAGGCGCTCCAGGCCGGTCCCCAGGGTCCCGGCAGGCCCGAGCCAAAGCCCCAGCAGCAGAAGCGGGCCCGGCAGCAGCAAGGACGGGAGGGACCGCGCCGCGCCGGAAGCGGGAAGGGAGGAGGGGGTCACGCAGGGCCGGTGTCAGCGTGCCATGAACTCGCGCATGGCCTGCATGGTCTCCAGGAGTTCGTCGCCCAGGGCGTCCAGCTCCTGCCCGGCCAGTTCGGAGTCGCCAGCCTTGGCGGCCTTTTCCAGCTCGAAGGCCCTGTCCTTGAGCACTTCCGCGCCCATGGTCGCCGCGCCGCCCTTGAGGGTGTGGGCCATGAAGGCCACCTCGCGCAGGTCGCCGGCGGCCAGGGCGGCGCGCATCTCCTCCACCTTGCCGGGCTGCTGGTCCACGAACACGGCGAAGAGCTTTTTGAGAAAGTCCCGGTTGCCACGGGCCTTCTCCAGGAGCCATGCCTCGTTGAGGAGCTTGGAGCCCGGTGGCGGCGCGCCCGCCTGTTCCCCGCGCCTGCCGGAGAGCACGCGGTGCAGGGCGGCCTGGATTTCCTCCGATCCGACGGGTTTGGAAAGGTAGTCGTCCATGCCGGAATTCAGGAAGCGTTCGCGGTCGCCCTTGAGGGCGTGGGCGGTCATGGCGATGACGGGCAGGTCGCGCGGCACGCCCGGCGCCAGCCCCTCGCGGATGCGGCGGGTGGCCTCCAGGCCGTCCATCTCGGGCATCTGGATGTCCATGAGCACCACGTCCACGGCTGTGGTGCTCAGAGTTTCCAGGGCCAGCGCGCCGTTGGGCACGGCCACCACCTTATGGCCGTCCTGCTCCAGGATTTCGGTGGCGAAGAGCTGGTTGATCAGGTTGTCTTCGGCCAGGAGGATGGTCAGGGGGGCGATCTTGGGTTTTGGCGCGGGCTTGGGCAGGGGGAGGGGGCAGATGTCGTCCACGAGGCGCAGCCTCACCTCGAAACTGAAGACGCTGCCTTTGCCTTCTTCGCTCTCCACGCGGATGGAGCCGCCCATGCGTTCCACCAGGTGCTTGCAGATGGCCAGCCCCAGGCCGGTGCCGTAGTATTTGCGGGTGGAGGAGTTGTCCACCTGGGTGAAGCTCTCGAAGATGGTGTCCAGCTTGGATTTGGCGATGCCCGAGCCGGTGTCGGCCACCTCCATGCTGAGCAGGACCTCGGCAGGGCCGGCGTCGCAGGGGAGACGCAGGCACCCGGCCTTGATGCGGATGTCCCCCTGGGAGGTGAACTTCACGGCATTGCCCACGAGGTTCACGATGATCTGGCGCAGGCGTCCGGAGTCGCCCCGGGCGCGGCGGGGCACGTCTCCCGCGATGGAGTAGCCCAGGTCCAGCCCCTTGTCCTGGGCCAGGGCGGTGAAGATGCGGATGGCGCTGCGGATGGTTGCGTGCAGGTCGAAGACCTGTTCCTCCAATTCCAGCTTCCCCGCCTCGATCTTGGAAAAATCGAGGATGTCGTTGAGGATCTCCATGAGCGAGGCTGCGGACTGGCGCACCATGTCCAGGTGGTAGCGCTGCTTGCGCGTGAGCTCCGAGGCCAGCAGCAGCTCCGTCATGCCCAGGATGCCGTTCATGGGCGTGCGGATCTCGTGGCTCATGTTGGCCAGGAACTGGCTTTTGGCGCGGTTGGCGGACTCGGCGGCCTCTTTCATGGAAGTGAGGTCGCGCTCCAGGCGCTTGCGCGATGAGATGTCGCGCAGGCTGGCCAGGTAGACGAACTCGCCTCCCTCCCAGCGCGACTGCACGGCGCGCATCTCCACGGTCTTGAGTTCGCCGTCGCGGGTGAGCATCTCGATCTCCATGCTCCCGCCCGGGATGAGCGCATGGCCGAAGGGCTCGCCCACCAGCAGGTAGGCGGGCACGCCGAAGAGCTTTTCGGCGCTCGGGTTCACGAAGCGGATGCGACCGCTCAGGTCCACCACCACGATGCCGTCGGCATTGTTGTCGATGACGTTCTGGAAGCGCTTTTCCGAAGCGATGAGCCCCACCTGGGCGGCCTCCAGCTGACGGCAGAGGCGGGCCTTGCCCACGGCGGCCAGGATGGCCTGTTCCAGCAGGGAGTTGTCCAGGCGGGCGCGCGGCAGCACCATGGCCACGTTGTCGGTGAGCGACGGGTGCAGGAATAGCCGCGCCCCGGTGTCGCTGAAGCCCACCACCTGGATGCCGGAGAAGATGGCCGCCAGTTCGCCCGGGTCGGAATCCGAGGGCGGGGGCAGGGGCAGACCGGCCAATACGGCGTCGAAGGAGCCCATGGCCAGGATCTGCCAGGCCTCGGCCACGCTGGCCGCCGTGTGCAGGTCGCCGTCGATACGCGAGAGCCCCAGAAGCCTGTTGGCCAGGGACAGGCGGAAGTCCGCCGAGGCGTCGATGACCAGGAGGCTCAGCCGGGTTTTGGAGAAGTCGTGGTGCAGCATTGAGTGCTTTTCACTAGCAGCTTCGTGAGCATTTGCAACATCAACCCTTGACGCAGGCCAGCGGGGCCAGCCGGGCCACCCGCGCGGCCAGCCCGGCCTGCTCCGCGGCCTCCACCACGGCCTCGATGTCCTTGTAGGCCCCCGGGGCCTCCTCGCCCACGGCCCGAAGCCCCTTGGCCCGCAGCGTCACGCCCCGCCGGGCCAGGCCCTCCATCACGTCGCGGCCTTTGAAGCGTTTGAGCGCCTGGGAGCGGGATAGGGCGCGCCCCGCGCCGTGGCAGGCCGAGCCCAGGGAGCGCTCCAGGGAGAGGTCGGTCCCGCGCAGGAGATAGGAGGCCGCGCCCATGCTGCCGCCAACGGGCATGATCTGGCCCAGGCCCCGGAAGGCGTCGGTCAATCCGGGGTGTGACGGCCCCCAGGCGCGCGTGGCCCCCTTTCGGTGCACGAAGAGCCGCCTGGCGCGGCCTTCAACGTCCAGGCGCTCCTCCCTGCAGGTGTTGTGGGACACGTCGCACACCAGGCGCGGGCGCGCCCCGGGGAAGAATTCCTCCAGGACGCGGCGCACGAGGTGGTCGATCACCTGGCGGTTGGCCAGGGCGCAGTTGACCGCCGCGCGCATGGCCCCCAGGTAGTCCCGGCCCGGCTGCGAGTCGATGGGTGCGCAGGCCAGCTCCGGGTCGGGCAGGCTGAGGCCGTGCCTCTGGGCCTCGCGGCGCATGCGGTCGATGAAATCGGTGGCCACCTGATGCCCCAGCCCGCGCGAGCCGCAGTGCACGCTCACCAGCGTCTGCCCGGGAAAGAGCCCAAGAACGGCGGCCGCACGGGCGTCGAAAAGCTCCTCGATGCGCTGCACCTCCAGGTAGTGGTTGCCCGAGCCCAGGGTGCCCACCTGGGAGCCCAGGCGGGCGCGCGCTCCGGGGGAGACCTTGTCCGGCAGCGCGTCCGGGGCCGTGCCCCTGTCCTCGATGCGCTCCAGGTCGGCCTTCTCGCCGAAACCCCGTTTCACGGCCCAGGCAGCTCCCCCCGTCAGCAGGGCGTCCAGGTCCCTGTCCTTCAGGGCGAGACCGCCGCCCACGCCCACGCCGCAGGGAATCGCGGCGAAGAGGCGGTCGGCCAGGCGCTCCATCACCGGATCCAGGTCCCTGGCGTCCAGGTCCGTGGCCAGGGTGCGCACGCCGCAGGCGATGTCGTAGCCCACGCCCCCTGCGCAGACCACGCCGCCCTGGTCCGGATCGAAGGCGGCCACGCCGCCGATGGGGAAGCCGTAGCCCGAGTGGGCGTCGGGCATCACGTAGCAGGCGCCCACGATGCCCGGGAGACGGGCCACGTTGGCGGCCTGGCGCGCGGCGGCCTCCTCCAGGTCGCGCAGGAGGCGGCGCGAGCCAACGAAAACGGCGGGCACGCCCATGCCGCCGCGGGGCGGCAGCATCCAGCGCCAGGGGTCGAGCTGCGTGAGGGGGGCAAGGTCCATGGGGGCACCCTACACCAGGAGCCTCCTTGACAAAAGCCCGCAGGGCGGCGCATTGCCCCGTGCCGAGGAGACCTTCGCCATGCGCACGCTCTTTGCCGCCCTTCTGACGCTGTTCGTGTCCGCCTGCATGGGTTCAGGCCCGTCTGGCGATCCCCGTGATCCCCTGGCCGGTTCCGGCGGGGCCTACGTGCTCACGCCCGCGCCGGGCTGGAGCGTCACCCAGCGCGGCGAGGGCGGAGTGGCCGCCGTGCTGGCCCACGAGGACGGCGTGAAGACCGCCAAGGGCTACCCCACGCTGGTGGTCAAGGCCGTGCGCACCCCCACGCCCCAGGGCGTGCTGGAGGTGATGGCCCGCGACAGGAACCTGGAGTTCACGGCGCTCTGGCACGTCTCCCCGGAGCGCTACGCCCTGCGCCACCTCCAGCAGGACGACACCGCGCGCACGCTGGTGGCCTGGCTGGTCCCCAAGGACGGGACCGGTCTGGAATACTACCTGTGCGTGCGCCTCACGGGCTTCGGCCGCCTGGAGCTGACGGGCGTGGGTCCTGCTGGATCGCTTCAGAAGTACATCAAGGATTTCAACACCATGTTCGCCGGGCTGGAATTTGCGCCCCAGGCCCGGTTCTCCGCGGCCTCGGCCGGGGACGTGGGCGCGAGCCTTCGGGGGACCTACGCCCAGGCCGTGGGCGCCGAAGACGAAGCACTGGGGCGACTCATGGCCGAGGCGGCCCAGCGCGCGGCCGCGGGCGACGGCCTCTCCGCCCAGGAGCGGACCTTCCTGCGCGAGACCTACGCCCGCGCCTCCGCCAAGGCCAGGGAGGCCGCCCGCGAACTGGAAGGCCTGCTGGCCAGGCCCTTGGGCGAGGAGGGGCTGCGCGGCCTGCCTCTGTTGGCCGACCGCCTGGACGAGTCGGCCACGGCCCTGGAGACCGTGGCCCTGAACATCCGCGACCCTCAGGCCCGCTCCGCCGTGGAAAAAAGCGGGGCGCGCGCCCGGCGTCTGGCCGCCCTGGCCCGCGAGGCCTCGCGGCTGCCGCTTTGAGCGCCTGCGCGCTCAACCTGCGCGGAGCGTCAGCTGCTGGGAAGACGTCGAGCCTTTGGCCTTGTCCACGGCCAGCCCCGTTGACTTGCCGATCACAAAGCGGAGCGTGACCGCGCGGAATGGCTTGTCGGGAAAGAAAAGATCGCAGAGCAAGCGGGTGCCCTGAGGTGTGCTGTTCTCTCTGTCCAGAACCTGGAGCACCTGTCCGTTGTCGAGTTCGACGTAAATGCGAATTCCGCCATTGACGGCTTCGTTGTAGACGATCGGATGCAGTGTCAGCCCCAGATAGGTGGATGGCTCCATACCGGTGACCCGGACAGTCAGCTCACCGGGCACGTCGGCATAGGTGGTGGCCACGGCTGGACCGTCAACAGTGTCCATCCCCTGCCAGTGCAGGGTCTGGGACTGTTGAACCTCCACGCGTTCGCCTCCTGGAGGGGCCTGGTCAGCTTCCAGGCCGTGCGCGCCGAATCGGAAAGCCACGCGCCAAGAGCCCGGAAAGCCTTTCGCCCTGTCGGGCGGGGCGTCGTCCCGGACCGATAACGTTCTGAGAACACTCTCTGCCGTCAGTTTGGCCACCAGCGTATTGCCTTGGGCGTTAGTGTGAAAATCCAGAGGGGAGTTGTAGAGCTTCAGCCGTTCCCGGTGGTGAACTTCCCGGAAAACGAAGAGCAGGTCCAGGGCGTCCACCCCCAGCCCCGGCAGCACGGACTGGAAGTACACGTCCGGACCTGCAAGGGGGGCGGCTAGCTGCGCCTCGTCCGGGATCATCACCAGCACGAAACGCGCTCCGGTTGCTTCCACCGCGCTTTTGAGTTCCAGCAGGTTCGCCAGATACTTGTCCCAGCGGCAAGCCAGTGCACCGTTATTTGCCGCATCAAGCACGCCGCCGCGGACGATCTCCATGATCTCCGGAGACATATCGGAACAATAACGCCCTTCGTACCAGGGATCCGCGCCGGAGGCCCCCCCGCCCGAAGCGGCCGGGGCAATGCTGGCAAGACGATAGGCCAGGCTGGCCGCCAGAGCGAAAAGGCGCGACTCTTTCAGGACGGCCTTGACACGGCTGTAAGGGGCTGACTGAGCCCTGCGCTCGCGCCTGAACGATCTGCCGTTCATGGTCTGGAGATCGTTGTAGTAGAATTGGCAGACCACCACGTCGGGCTTGAGCGCCTGCCCCTTCTGATACCAGTAGTCGAGTTCGTCCACTATATCGAAGAAGGGGATGCCGCTGTTGACAACATCCACCACCTTTCCCGGCATGGCCTTTCGCAGGAATTGTTGCAACAGAAAGGGATACGTCGCCTTGTCGTCCACCCCGACACCGAAGGTGAAGGAGTCGCCCAGGCAGAGCACCCGCACGCCCACCTCGTCGCGGGGGAGGAGGGGTTCCTGGGCGCGCAGCCCCTGCGCGTTTGTGCTGACGCGATAGGGCAGGCCCTTGATGAGGGTGTCCATGACGGAGACGTTGGGCGGCAGATCGCCCGCCAAGTCGGGATGGAACTCGTAATTTACGTATTCCGGCGCGGATGACACGACGTGCAGCACCGCCTCGGCCAGCAGGATCAGGACCCAGGTCGACAAGATCACCAAAGCGACTGTGCGGGCGATGTTATTCATCCGTTCACGGCAAGCCAGGAGATCGCAAGGCTCAAGGAAAGCGTCCCGTCCGCAACGGGAATCCGGGAGATTCCGGCCATTCGGCCCCCCCAAGGGGCGCTACGCTACGTCCCAGACGGCCCCGACGGGGGTGTCCTTCACCTCCACGCCCATGGCGGCCAGTTCGTCGCGGATGGCGTCGGAGCGGGCGAAGTCCTTGTCCTGGCGGGCCTGCTTGCGCTGGGCCAGCAGGTCGTCCACTTTGGAGGACTCGATGCCCTTGCGTGCGGCCCTGGAGTCGCGCAGGTCGGCCAGGAAGCGGGCCGGTTCGCTGCCGAACACGCCCAGGATGGCGGCGTAGCGGGCGAAGCCGCCCCGGATGCGTTCGAGAATCGCCTTGCCGCCCTGGCTCTTGCGCAGGGCCTTGTCTTCCATCACGCGCCCGGCCAGGCGCACCATGCCGAAGATGTGGCCCAGTGCGGCGGCGGTGTTCAGGTCGTCCTCCATGGACTGGTCGAAGTCCTTTTCCAGGCCGTCCAGCTCGGCGAGCAGTTCGGCCGGGGCGGCGTTGGCGGACCATTTGGTTCCGGCCAGCGCATCGTCCATCTGGGCCAGGGCCGCGTAGATGCGGCGGATGCCCTTCTCGGCCTCGTCCAGGGCTTCGGTGGAGTAGTCCAGGGGCGAGCGGTAGTGGGCGGCCACCAGGAAGAAGCGCAGCACCTCGGGCAGGCAGTAGCCGAAAATGTCGCGGATCGTCACAAAATTATTCAACGATTTCGACATTTTTTCAGAATTGATCTGCACGAAGCCGTTGTGCACCCAGAAGCGGGCGAAGTCCTTTCCGGTGGCGGCCTCGGTCTGGGCGATCTCGTTCTCGTGGTGGGGGAAGACGAGGTCCTGGCCGCCGCCGTGGATGTCCAGGGGCAGGCCCAGGAGGTCTTCGCTCATGGCGGAGCACTCCAGATGCCAGCCGGGGCGTCCCGGCCCCCAGGGGCTCTCCCAGGTGGGCTCGCCGGGCTTGGCGGCCTTCCAGAGGGCAAAGTCCAGGGGGTCCTCCTTTTCCTCTCCCGGGGCCACGCGCGCGCCGCTCTGGAGCTCTTCCAGGTTGCGCCCGGAAAGCTTGCCGTAGGGCTTGAAGGCCCGCACGCGGAAGTACACGTCGCCAGAGGGCGTTGCGTAGGCGAATCCGGTGTCGATGAGGTGCTGCGCCAGCTGGAGCATTTCCCCGATGTAGCGGGTGGCGCGGGGCTCCATGTCGGCGCGCAGGATGCCCAGGCGGTCCATGTCTTCGTAGAAGGCGGCGATGTACTTCTCCGAGACCGCCTCGGAGGAAAGCCCTTCCTCCTGGGCGCGCTTGATGATCTTGTCGTCCACATCGGTGAAGTTGCGGGCGAAGCGCACCTCCAGGTCCTTCGAGCGCAGGTAGCGCACGAGCACGTCGAAGACCACGGCCGAGCGGGCGTGGCCGATGTGGCAGTAGTCGTAGGCGGTGATGCCGCAGACGTACATGTTCACCCGGCCTTCGTGGGCGGGCGTGAAGGGTTCCTTGGCGCGCGTGAGGGTGTTGTAAAGCTGCATTGCTGGTCCTTGAAGAGCTTGGAGGTCGGGGGAATCAGGTTGCAGAGCGGGGGGCAAAAGTCAAGGCGCGCCGGGCTTCCGGGTGGTGGAGCGAGCACGCTGCACGCACTTTACCTTTTTATTTCAATATTTTGCCATGGAATCCCTTGCGCGGCGGATCAGTCCGCGCGGGGGGCTCCGGTCTCCACCGCGGTGGCCGTGGCGTAGGCCTTGATGCCCTGCTTGCGGCCCGTGAAGCCGAGCTTTTCCTCGGTGGTCGCCTTCACGTTGACGCGCTCCGGGGCAAGGCCCAGCAGCCCGGCCACGTTGCGCCGGATGTGCTCCCGGTGCGGCCCCACCTTGGGGACCTGGGCCACCACGGTGAGGTCCACGTGCACCAGCGCGAGCCCCGCGGGCGCGAAGCGGGCCAGGATCTCGGCCACCAGCACGGAGCTTGCGGCCCCGGAGAGGGAGGGGTCCGTGTCCGGGAAGTGCTGGCCGATGTCGCCCAGGCAGAGGCAGCCCAGGAGGGCGTCTGCCAGGGCGTGCAGGAGCACGTCGCCGTCGGAGTGGGCCAGCACGCGCGGCGCGCCGGGGATGGGCGCGCAGCCCAGGACCATGGGCCGGGCGTTGGGGGCGTCGGCCTCGGCCTCGGAGGCGTAGCGGTGCACGTCGTAGCCGAAGCCCACGCGGGGCAGGGCGGCCGGGACCCGGGCCGGGGCGAGCAGGCGCAGGTCTTCCGGAGTGGTGATCTTCACGTTGGCTTCCGAGCCTTCCACCACGGACACGGGCAGGCCCAGGGCCTCCACGAGGCCCGCGTCGTCGGTGACGGTGAGGTTTTCGCGCCGGGCCAGCGCGAACCCGGCGCGCAGGGCTTCCAGTTCCACGCCCTGTGGGGTCTGCACGGCCCTGAGGCTGGCGCGCTCGGGCGTGGCGACCACCACGCCCTGGGCGTCCACCTGCTTCACGGTGTCCTTGACGGGCACGGCGGGAATGACGGCCTTGGCCCCGGATCGCAGGGCCTCCAGGACCCGTGCGGCCACGTCCGGGGTGACGAAGCAGCGCGCCGCGTCGTGCACGAGCACGTGGGTGCACTCCCGGGGCAGGGCGGAGAGGGCGTTCTCCAGTGAATCCTGGCGGCGCGCGCCGCCGTGGACCACGCGCCGGTCGAGCCCGAGGGGCGCTGACGCGTCGAGGGTGTCGACGGCCTCGCGGGCCGCGTCCAGTTCGTCGGGAGGGAAGACGAAGACGATGCCGGAGACGCCCGCGCAGCGGGCCAGGGCCTGGGCCGAGCGCCAGAACACGGGCGAGCCGCCCGCGTCCAGGAACTGTTTTTTCGCGCCGCCCGAGGCGGCTGCCAGCCGGGAGCCGCTGCCGGCGGCGAGAAGGACGATCCAGGTGTTCATGATGAAGGTGTAAGGGGAGCCGGACGTAAGCCGGATTCTGTAACCGCCCCTTGCGGGACGGCGGCTGTCATTCCTCTAGGACGGCGGTTGCCCGCCGCCTCCAGCAACCTACCCGGAAGCTCGGCCGGGCCGGCCTCGAACGCTTCCCTATTTGGTCTTGCTCCGGACGGGGCATGCCTAGCTTGCCGCGTCACCGCGGCAACTGGTGGGCTCTTACTCCACCGTTTCACCCTTACCGGCCGGGTGGACCCGGCCGGCGGTTTGCTTTCTGTGGCGCTTCTCCGGGGATCGCTCCCCCTGGGGGTTACCCAGCGTCCTGCCCTGCGGAGTCCGGACTTTCCTCCCCGGGTTTCCCCGCGGCGACAGCCTGTCCGACTCCCCGAACCTTCAGAAGCCCCCGGTCCGGGCGCGTCCGCCTCGGTGTGCGTCCGGCCGGGGGATAACAAACTAGGCCTTGGCGTCCTTGCCCTCTTCGGGGGTCGTCTGGGGGGCGATGTGCTGCACCCAGAAGATCAGGCGCTGGCAGTTGGGGCAGGAGAGGATCTGCTGGCCCTTCTGCAGCTCGATGAAGGCCTGGGGCGGAATGGAGATGTTGCAGCCCGCGCACACGCCCTGATCCACGGAGACGATGACCGGGTTGGGCAGACGCGAGCGGATGAACTCGTAGCGGGAGAGGATGGGCGGCGGCAGGACCTTGCAGGCCTCCTTGCGCTGCCCGGCCAGCACGTCCAGGCGCTTGCGGGCGGCCTGCATGCGCTCGTCGAGCCCGGCGCGGGCCACTTCCAGCTCCTTGCTCACGGCCTCGGCCTTGGCGGTCACTTCCTGTTCGGCGCTGGTCTGGCGCTCCAGCTCCTCGGCGAAGGCGGCCTTCTCCTCGTCGCGGGAGCGGTTGAGCTTCTCCAGGTTGTCCATCTCGCGCACCATGGCGTGGTATTCCTTGGAGTTGCCCACCATCATCATCTTGCTTTTGGACTTGCGCAGGCGGACATGGTCTTCTTCCATGTCGTTTTCCAGGCGCTTGAGCTGGTCGGTGAGGTAGCCCAGCTTTTCGAGCACCACGTTGCGCGCGGTCTCGGCATCCTGGTGCCTCTTCTCCAGGCTCTGGATCTCCTGGGGCGCGTTGTCCAGCTCGGTGCGCAGCGTGAGGATTTCGCCGTCGATGCGCTGGAGCATCACCAACTGTTCGATCTGCTTGTGGTACATTGCCGTCTCCAGGCGCCCGAAGCGCCCCTGGCTTATGTCCCCCGAGGCGTGGCGCCGCCGGGATGATTCTCTACCGACACGAGGTCGCAAGGCCGGGAAACGAAGCCCCGGCGGTCCGTCACGAAGGTCTGAGCGCCGCCCGCAGGGGGTCAGGGCTCTCGAAAAAGCGAACTTCCAATTCCTGGCCGCGCGTCTCGTCGGCGAGACGACCGGCGAACCGACGCATCATCTCCTGCTCCAGCACGTGGTGGCCGCAGTCCACGGTGAGCCCCAGGGGAGCCAGGTCCAGGGCGAAGTGATGGGGCACGTCGCCCGTAAGGAACACGTCCGCGCCCAGGGCGAAAGCCCTGGCCCCGCAGGACGCGCCGGACCCGGTGCAGTAGGCCACGCGCTCCACCCTGGCGGCGGCTTCGCCCGCGAAGGAGAGGAAGGCCCGGGGCAGCAGCCGCCAGAGTTCGGCAAGGAAATCGTCCCAGCCCATGGGGGAGGGCAGTCGGCCGACGATGCCGTAGCCGTATGGCTCGGAGGGCTCGACCAGGGACACGGCCCCGGCCATGGACGAAACGTCCGGGCAGGCCTGCAGGGCCGCGCGCAAGGCGGGCCAGTGGGGCTCGGGGCAGGAGAAGGCCTGGGGGGCGTGGCGCAGGGCGTCGCGGTCGAAGTGGAGGCGGTCCACGTCCAGGCCCTCGGGCAGCTGAAAGGCGTCGAAGCCGTCCATGGCCACTTCCTTGTAGAAGGCCATGACGCGGCGGGTTTCGCCCTGGGGGTCCACCACGGCGCGCTCCGAGAGGCCCAGCTCGTCGGCCAGCCATGCGGCGGGGCCGCCGGGGGCGCAGTCGAGCGAGGTGTGGGCCGCGTAGAGCCAGGCATCGCGTCCGAGCAGGAGCTTGAGCGCCTCGCGGTGGGCGTCGCGGCGGTCCGGCAGGCGCGGGGTTTTGCCCAGGGGGTGGTGGGTGAGCACGGCCTGCGCGCCCCAGTCCAGGGCCTGGGCCAGGGTGGCGGGCAGGGGGTCCAGGGCCACGGCCAGCCGGGAGGCCTTGCCGTGAGCGCCGGCCACCTGGACGCCGCAGCGGTCCCAGGAGGCGGCCATGCGCGGCGGAGCGAGGCGCTCGACGAGTGCGAAGAGATCTGTGATGTTCATTGCGCAAAAAGGAAGGCGCTTTCCGGGTAGACCCCTGGGAAAGCGCCTTGATGCCTGCAGTTGGTGCGCCGGGCGCGGGATTGATTCAAGGTGCGGAAAATCGGCAAGTGCTGGTCCTCGATGCGAGTGGTGGGCCCACCAGGATTCGAACCTGGGACCACCCGGTTATGAGCCGGAAGCTCTGCCAACTGAGCTATAGGCCCCTCCAGCTCAAGTCTGAATCTGGATTCATACGCTCCATTTTAAAGACGTGTCAAGAATTTTCGCGCCGCATCTTCACCGTTTGCCCCCGCCCGGGCAGCTGGACTTGAGCCATGCGATGGCCGAGCGTCCGGCCAGCGCGCCTTCTCCTACGGCCACGGCGATCTGCAGGAAGCCCCCGGTGCAGTCCCCGGCGGCGAACACGCCCTCGATGTTGGTCTTCATGTCCCGGTCGGTTTCCAGAAAGATGCCGCTGCGCGCCACGCCCAGGGTGTAGGCGAAGTCCGTGGACGAGGCTTCGCCCATGGCGATGAAGAGGCCGGAAATCTCGATGCGGCGGCCGTCGGCAAGGCGCACGGCCGTCAGGCCGGGATCGCCCTCCAGGGATTCCACGGCCGCCTCGATCACCTCGATGCCCGCCCTGGCCAGGCGTTCGCCGTATTCCGGGGGGATGGCCGAGGGCTTGCCCAGGGTGCAGATGCGCACGTCCGGGGTGTAGGCCAAAAGCTCCAGGGCCTGGTTGGCGGCGAAGAGCCCCTCCCCGGCCACCATCACGGGCTTGCCCCTGTGGAAGAAGCCGTCGCAGGAGACGCAGTAGGAGACGCCCTTGCCCTCGTAGTCCGCCAGCCCTTTGATCTTCGGGCGGTTGCGCGCCGCGCCCGTGGCCAGGATCACGGCGCAGGCGTCGTATTCGCCCTGGTCGGTCTTCACGTGGAAGCGCCCGTTGTCGCCGTGGTGCACTCCCAGGACCTTCTCCTGGCGGATCTCGGCCCCGAAGCGCTGGGCCTGGAGGCGTCCGCGCGCCATGAGGTCGCGCCCGGAGATGGTGTCCTCGAAGCCGAAGTAGTTGTCGATGTCGTAGTCGCCCGCGATTTTCGGGTCGCTGCCGAGCACGAGGGTCCTCATGCCGGCCCGGGCGGTGTAGATGGCGGCCGAGAGCCCGGCGGGGCCCGCGCCGATGATCAGGCACTGAGCGTCTTGCATGCGCGTGTCTCCGGTGGATGGTCCTGGTGTGGGACGGCGGGCAGCGCCGTCCGCGAACCTCTCATATAATCCTCCCGCGCATTCTGGGAAGCACTTGCAGGCGAACAGAGCACCCGGCGAACAGGAACACGAAATGTCGCCCGTTCGTGACCTCTCAGCCACGCTCCGCATCAAAATGACCCGAATCCGTACAATCCAGGCACGCCGGAGAGGGAGGATATCCTCCCGAATTTACGAGGCTTCGTGCGGCACACGTGGTGAGGACCGTATCCATTTGTCCCTCCCGGAAGGGGGCACTTCGCCCCATGCGCACGCAACACACTGAACATACATGCTTTTTCATTGTGGTTTGGTCCTTGCTTTTCTGCCGTCCAGCCGGGGCCGTGGGGTTCACCCGGCGGCTCCCGAGCATTCCGCAACGCAAGGAGGTTGGCATGAGTCTTCCCGCGAAGAGCAGCAAACAATGGCAGGACGTGGTGACCGGAAAGAAGGCCTACGAGCTGAAGTTCCTCGCCGCGAAGATTCTTCTTGGGCGTCTGACGCGAAGCCTGAGCGAGAACCCGTCTCCCGACAACGTCAAGGCGGGCATCGACCAGCTGTACGACGTCTACGCCAAGAACAGCCACATCCCCAGCGTCCAGGACGACCTGAAGACCATCTTCGGCTAGGAGGACCCATGAGCCAGCAACTGATGTCCCTCGAAACGGCCTCCACGGCCATCGCCTCCGGGCGCAAACTGATCCTGGCGGGCGACGAGCAGGCCCTGAACCGCCTGCCCAAAGGTTCCTGGATCGCCGGAACCATCCCCTATTTCATCACCAACGAGCAGGGCGGCCTTTCAACCCGCGAGCAGGTGTTCGCCACCGACATCACGGACATCGCCACGTCCCTGGAGATCAAGGCCTACGATCAAAACTCCTTGAGCCACGTCTATTCGGACGGCCCGGACAACGGCTTCAGCTTCATCCTCATCCCGGCAATGAGCAAGGCCCATCTCTCCTTCGCGCTCAACGCCCCAAATTACAAGGACTTCGGCACAGTACCCCTCATCGGCTGGATCGCGGGCGTGCACCTGGACGACCTGGGCAAGCGCACGCCCAAGGTCTACAACGGGCAGACGGGCGAGTTCCTGGAGGAGGGCGCGCTGGTGCTCTCGGCCACGCTGCCCCCGGGCAAGGCGGCCGAAATCGGCATCGTGAACCTTTTCGAGCAGGGCGAGGGCGACACGCTCACCTTCCCGGAAACCGGATTCGCCACCAAGGACGTGCTCGTCAACGGCGAACGCCGCAACTTCGCGGCCTATCTGGTGAAGAACCGCCTGGACACCAAGCTCCCCCTGGTGGCCGACTACTACGGGGCCCTGGTGAACATCAGCTTCCAGGGCATCGACGAGGCCGACGGAGAGGTGAAGTTCTACGCCCCCGTGTTCACCGGCATCCGCTACAAGCACGCCCGCCCCGTGCCGGACTACGCCGCACAGTTCACCGGCAAGCTCTGTTCGGCCTGCAACATCCAGCCCGCCAACTTGGTGTTCTCCTGCAACTGCATCCTGAACTACCTCTATTCCGAGCTGGAAGGCAAAAAGACCGAGCCCTTCAGCGGTCCCGCCACCTTCGGCGAGATCGCCTACCAGCTGCTCAACCAGACCCTGGTCTACCTGGAAGTCCACGAGATCTGAGCCCTTCCGGCCGTCGCCCCCCGCGTGGGGGGCGATGGCCCCGGCAGGTTCCGTTTTCGGGCGGGAGGCGCGGTCCGGCCGCACGCAAGCCGGGCCTCTCAGCCCTCCCGGCGCGCCCGGGCCGTACGCAGGGCGGCCCAGGCGTCGCGCAGGGCGCGCACGTCCTCCTCGCGGGGGATCACCCCCCTCGCCAGGGGCTGCGCCCAGGGCTTGCCCTCCAGAAGGGCCTTGGCCCAGCGCCGGGTCTCGGGCGGGAAGAAGCCCGGGGTGGCGGCCACGATGGCGGCCTTGGCCCGGCCGTCGCGCGCCTCGGCCCGGCTTGAGAAACCGACGCCGTGGCGCATGTGCACGTAGAGGGCCTCGGGCACGCGGGCGAAGCGGAAGCCACCGTGGGCGGCGCGCACCCAGAAGTCCCAGTCCTCGTAGTCGGAGTGGTCCCGGAAGCCCTCCAACGCCAGGAACACCTCGCGGCGCATCATGCTGCCGATGCCCAGGATGTTCTGGGTGCGCAGGAGGGCGGGGTCGAAATCGGCCAGGCGCACGATGCGGCTGTCCTCGGGGGAGCGCTCCTCGTAGTCGCAGGCGACCACCTGGGCGCCGCGCTCCAGGGCCTCCAGGCAGGCTTCCAGATAGCGGGGCAGGAGCAGGTCGTCGGCGTCGAGAAACAGCAGGGGGTCGGCGGCCCCGGCGAGGTCGAAGCCCGCGTTGCGCGTGCGCGCGGGGTGGCCAAGCGGCCCCACGGCCCGGGCCTCGAAGCGCGCGAAGGGCAGGGCGCTTCCCAGCGCGCGGGCCTTCTCCAGGGAGCCGTCGGAGCTCGCGTCGTCGGCGAAGACGCACGCCACGCGCTGAAGGCCCACGGTCTGGGCCGCCAGGGAAGCGAAGAGCCCGGGCAGGCGCGGACCGTAGTCGCGGTTGGAGATCACCACGCCTATCAGGGAAACCACGGGTCCACCTCAGGCGCCGCGGCGGGGTTGTTGCACTGGTGGGCGAATCACGCTAACCAGTCTATCCCTTTTCAACCGCCATGCAAAGGACCCGGACCACGGCATGAAACTCGCTCCCTTCGTCACCGGAGACGGCCAGCTCGTCGAAGCCAGCGTCATCCATTTCAACCAGGACCTCGCCGCGCCCCAGCTTTTCGGGACCATGCGCTTCAGCCACGTCTCCGATTCCCTGCGCGGCCTCGTGCGCGACATCGCCGGGCGGGCCAAGAGTGAATCGCGCCCGCTGGAAGACTTCCTGGACGTGAGCGGGCGCAGCGGCCATTCGCGCATCGGCATCGACATCCACCTGAGCGAGGGAGAGCCCCACGTTTCGGACAAGACCAAGACCATCGAACTTCCGGTGGTGGTTTCGGCGCTCAACCGCCACCTGGCCGAGTCCCTTTCCGACCTCCAGGCCCTGGCAAGCCGCACCCCCGTGGACATAGGCCGCCTTTTCGTGCCCCTCTCGGACCACCTTTCACGCGAGGAGGTCCTCAAGGCCCTGGAGCGCGAGGAACTGCTGCTGAGCGAGGGCCACGAGATCGGAGCCGACGGCGTGCTGGAAGTGCCCCTGGAGAACGTGCGCTACATCCTCTCCCAGCGGCTCATCTCCATCCCCAACAATTTCGCGGAGATGATCGTGCGCGGCAAGCATGGCCTGGCCATGTTCCAGCAGCCAGCGCCCTCGGGCCTGCCCGAGGAGTTCGGCCCCAAGGAATTCATGGTGAGCGCCCTGCGCATTTCGCTGGGGCCTTACACGGCTTTCATCTCGCGCAATCTCAACCGCCCCGGCGTGTTCCACCTGGCCTCGCGCCTGCTCGACGGCGTGCGCACCACGGGCATCGACACCCTGCGCCAGGCCGAAATCTACAACCGCGGCGACGATCCCGTGCCCTTCCGCGACCTGCGCCTGCGCATCAAGCTCTATCCGGCCGACGAGCGCGTGAGCGCCATCACCACCCGGGTGCTCAAGCCCGGCAAGGCCACGGCCATCCTGGCCCGGGGCGTGGACTTCGCGGAAATCACCGACATCTTCAACGCCGAGGCCTGCCGCGCCCTCTTCGACGAGATCTCGGCCGCGCCCGGCGGCGGCGGGCTCTACGGACGCATCATGATGCCCGGACGCATCGTGACCATCCCCTGGGAGCAGGAGGACAACCGCTGGATTCCGGAATTCCAGTGGCGCCTGGTCTACGAGTGCGCCCGGGGCAACGTGCCCGAGTCCATCCTCACGGGCGAGGAGATCCCCAAGCGTTTCAGGAACTTCCTGCACGACCTCAAATACGTGGGCGGCGAGCAGAGCCTCTCCAAGGTGTTCGTCAGCGACTCCCTGCCGCCCGTGGACGCCCTGCGCGTGCTCAAGCGCAACGGCGTGGGCGTCGTGGTGATCCGCAGCATCAACATGCGCGGATCGCGCAACGGCGGCAATCCGGAATACTACCTGGACCAGTCCTCCTACGAGGAGATCAACCGCCTCTGGCGCGAGGGCATGCGCTTCTACATGATCTTCGCCCAGGACGAGGCCTGCCACGTGCGCGAATTCAACAGCGGCTTCTGGGTCTCCGCCGAGGGCAAGGAGCGCCTGGGCCGCCTGCACACCACGGCGGCGCTCTTCGGCTCCGTGGTGGACGAGTTGAAGCCCATCCTCATGCCCCAGTTCGAGGAGTTCTTCGCCGCCCTGGCCGCCGATCCCCGCCTGGGCGAGGGCCTGGCCATCGCCCACGGTTCCGGCCCGGGCGTCATGAAGGCCGCGGACGACGCCGCCGCGCGCCACGGCATCTACCGCATCGGCGTGGGCATCGACGGCGAGAAGATCGGCCAGCGCACCAACTTCTCCCCCGAGGCCGTGGTGCAGTTCGTGAACATCGCCCTGAACACCCGCCAGGACATCCTGGACCGGCGCAGCCTCTTCAAGGTGTTCAACGTGGGCGGCTACGGCACGAGCTACGAGGTGAACATGGCCCTCACCTTCATGAAGATCGGCCACTGCCTCCCGGCCCCCTACGTCTTCGTGGACCCCCTGGGCCTGGGCGGCGAGGGCGGGCATCTCTGGCGCAAGTCCATCGAGCAGTTCCAGGAGCTTTCCTCGGCCCACAAGACAGGCCAGGCCGAGATACCTCCCCTCGGCCCCATGTGGGTGGTCAACTGCTGCCACCTGGTGCGCTCCTACCCCGAGGCCCTGACCGTGATCCGCGCCTTCCTGGACGACCCGGCCGCCTACTGGAGCGGGGCGGGCATCGACATCGCCAAAGTGCTGGAGGCGCGCGACAACCTGGCCCGCGCGGGGGTGGTCATCCCGCCCTACATCGTCCAGGCCCTGGCCCCCTACGATCGCAAAGACGCCTGAGCGCGCCGGGCCGCCTTGCGGTCCGGCCCCTCCGGCGGGGGCTGCCCCCTTGCGCCGCCGGGACTTCCGGCCGGGCGCTCCCGTCGCGTGCTGGACCGGCAGGCCCGGGGCAGGAGCGCCGGGGTCAGCCCCGGTCCCTGTCCGGGCCGATCCAGGGTTTGATGTCAAGAAGCGGCGTGCCGTCGAGCATGTCCACCCCCCGGAAGACCAGGGCCGAAGGCTCCACGGCCGTCACCTCCACCACGCTCTCGCCCAGGCGCGAAGGCCTGCGCGGCGAACGCGAGGCGAACACACCGCAGACGCGCCCCGTGCTCCGGGTCGTCGTGGTCAGTTCCGTGCGCCGCGCCTTGTGGAAGCGGAAGGTGAGCACCACGCGGTCGCCCGGGGCGATGCCCTTCAGCCCCGGGGCGAACTCGGGATACAATTCCGCGCGGCCCACGGCCTGCGGAGCGAGGTGGGCCTGGCGGGGGATGGCCTCCAGGGTGAAGTGGGGCGTGCGAAGAACCCCGATGACGGGAACGCGGACGAAGGGCATGGCCACCTCACGGCGGAGCAGGCAGGAACCCGCAGATTTCCCCTTCTCTAGCCCGGGCGGACGTTCACGGCAACCGGCTGGTCGCTCGCGATGCGTCGTGGACTTTACGACGAATATCTGTTTTCTTGGCAACCGAATCAGTTCTCCGGCACGCTTCCGCCTCAACCCGGCGCGTTTCGGCCGGTCCAAGGGTCCATCATGAAACTCGCCGCCCTCCTGTTCCTCGTCTTCCTGGCAGCCGGGACAGCCCAGGGCTTTGACCCCCCCGCCCCACCCGCCGGAAGACCGGATGGAGCCCCCTGGCGCATCGGCTACTACCAGGGCGGCGATTACAAGGACTATGCCCCGGTGCTCCGGTCCATCCTCCAGGGCCTGCATGAGGACGGCTGGATGCCCACCGACTGCGGCGAATGCTTCGACCCGCCGCGCGCGAACCGCGACGTATGGGCCTGTCTTTCCGCCTCGGACACCGGCCCATGGCTGCGCTTCGCGCCGGACGCCTTCTGGTCCTCCGAATGGGACAAGACCGTGCGCCCCGGCGTGCGCCGCGCGGCCATCGGCCGCCTCAAGACCAGCGACCTGGACCTCGTGCTGGCCATGGGAACCTGGGCCGGGCAGGACCTGGCAAACAACGAGCACCACGTGCCCATCCTGGTGGCCTCCTCCAGCAACCCGGTGTCTGCGGGCATCATCAAGAGCGCTTCGGATTCCGGCTTCGACCACGTGCACGCCCGGGTGGACCCCACGCGTTACGCGCGCCAGATCAGGCTCTTCCACAAACTCGCGGGCTTCAAGCGCCTCGGCGTGGTCTTCGAGGACACCCCAGAGGGCAGGACCTACGCAGGCATGGACCAGATCGCCCCACTGGCCGCCCAGCAGGGCTTCGCCATCGTGGAGTGCCACGCCCCCTTTTCCGGGGTGGACCTCGCGGCCTCCAAGGCCGCCGTGCTGGAATGCCACCGCCGCCTCGCCTCCGAAGTGGACGCCTTCTACCTGACCACCCACCGGGGCGTGGCCGAGGACAACCTCCAGGAACTCCTCGCGCCGCTCCTGGATCGGCGCATCCCCGTGTTCGCCATGGGCACGGACTTCGAAGTCCGCCGGGGCGCGCTGCTCTCCATGGCCCAGCCCGACTTCTACTGGTGCGGCGCGTTCTACAGCCGCACCCTCACGCGCATCCTCGCCGGTGCCGCGCCGCGCAGCCTCCCGCAGATTTTCGAGGACCCCCACAAGCTGGCCATCAACCTGAACACCGCGCGGCGCATCCAGTTTCACATCCCCGTGGAATACCTGGCCGAGGCCACGCTCCACGATGCCGAACCCGCCGCGAAACCCGCCCCCTGACAGGACATGACGGCGCACCTGTTCCCCAGGTCCTTCGCGGGCAAGCTCTTCCTGGTCATCCTTGCCTGTCTCGGGGCTTGCTCCGCAGGTCTGGCCCTGGTGGCCTGGAACGATCTCAACCGTGAAACCAACCGGGCCACGGAACGCGCGGCCATGGACCACCTGGACATCGTTCTGGCGGGCCTCAATGAGCGCTACGAAGAGTTCATGCGCTTCACCCTGGAGACGGTGGCCAAGCGGCGCGGCCAACTGAGCGCGGACGCCGCCCTGGCCGTCGTCACCATGGAGTCCTTCCGGGAGCTTGCCGATTCCGGGGCCTTGGCGGAAGAGGCGGCGCGCCGGTCCTGCCTGGGTCGCATCCAGACCATCCCCGCGTACTCGGAACTCTACGTGGTGGACGCGGCCACGCTGCAAGCCCTGGCCGCACCGCCGGGGGCCGGGCACCCCGTGCTGGCGGGTCTCACCGACCTGCGCGGCAACCTGGCTTTCGAAAGCCTTCGCCAGGAAACCCGCAAGAGCGACGGAGCCTTCTCCGTGATCCTGTGGGATGAAAACGACGAAACGAAGCGCTATCTCACCTACACGCGGTTCTTCGCCCCGTGGGGCTGGCTCGCGGTGGCCCGGCACTCCATCGACGACATCGAAACGGCCGAAACGGCCCGCAAGGACCGCCTCGCCGGGGAAATGAGCCAGATGACGGCCCGCCTGCGGCAACACCTGCCCCACCAGGTGTTCATCCTCGCCGGAGACGGTTCGGAGGTGGTCGCGCCTCCGGCGGATGTTCCTCCCATACGGGAACTCACCGACGAATCGGGCACGCCCCTGACCTGGAAGCTCCTGCGCGAGATCCAGCCCGGCGAGCCCGCCACCCTGCGCTGGAGGGAACCCTCGGGCCGTACGGTGGAAGCCCTGGTCTTCTCCGTCGCCTTCAAGCCCCTGGACTGGCGCGTGTACTACACCGTGGAGACCGCCGCGTTGCGCGCGGCGGGACTGGCCACGGCGACCAAGCAGGCCTTCATCGTCATGGCTTTCCTGGGAACCTTCGCCTTGCTGCTCTACTGGGTGCTGGCGCGCTCCACGCAGCCGCTGCGGGCCATGGCCGAGGCCTCGGCGGAGCTGCCGCGCGCGCGCTTCCGTCTGCCGAAGGGAATGCGCCGGGAACTGGCCGGCGCCTCGACGGGCAGCGACGAGATATCCACGCTGGCGCGCGCCTTCCTAGAAATGCACGAACGCCTCCAGGGCTACCTGGACGCCCTGGACAGCGCCAACCGGGAAAAGGAGGCCTACGCCCGCAGGCTCGAAATGCTCAACAGCGACCTGGACCAGACCGTGCGCGACCGCACGGCCGAACTCGACTCGGCCCTGGAAAAGGCCCGCCGCATGACCTCCGCCGCTCAGGCCGCCAACCGCGCCAAAAGCGAATTTCTGGCCAACATGAGCCACGAGATCCGCACGCCTCTCTCGGCCATCATCGGCCTGGCCGATCTCTCGCGCCGTTCGCGCGACCTGGGCAAGATCGAAGCCAATCTGGAGATGATCACCACCTGCGCCAGCTCGCTCCTGGGCATCATCGGCGAAGTGCTGGACCTCTCGCGCGTGGAAGCCGGAGAACTCCGGCTGGAGCGCAAAACCTTCGAGACGCGCCGGACCATCCTGGGCATGCTGGCCCCCCATGCCGCCGCCCTGCACGAACGCGGTCTCACCTTCGAACAAGACGTGCCGGAGGATCTTCCCCCCTGGCTCCAGGGCGATTCCCTGCGCCTGGGGCAGGTGGTGGACAATCTCCTGGGCAACGCCGCCAAGTTCACCCGCCAGGGGGAGATAGCGTTCTCGGTGCGCGTGGCCGCGCCGTCGGCGGATGGGAGGGTGGAGCTGCTCTTCCGGGTTTCCGACACCGGCCCGGGAGTGCCCCCGGGCATGGAGGAGTCCATCTTCGAGAGCTTCCGGCAAGGCGATTCAAGCTATTCCAAGGCCTACCAGGGCGTGGGCCTGGGGCTGGCCATCTGCCGCGAACTCACGCACCTCATGGAAGGACGCGTCTGGGTGGATGCCAGGCCGGGCGGAGGCAGCGTGTTCTCCTTTACGGCGCGCTTCGAGCTGGCCGCGCCGCCCGGCGCTGCATGTGCCGACACCTCCGTGCAACAACACGACGCCGCGTGCCTGAAAGTGCTCCTGGCGGAGGACAACGCCTCCAACCGCCACGTCTTCGGTGAGTTCCTTTCCAGCCTCGGGCACCGCGTGGTCCAGGTCGAGGACGGCCAGCAGGCCCAGGAGGCCCTGGCGCGCGGCGGCTTCGACCTGGCCCTGCTCGACGTGCAGATGCCCCGTGTGGACGGCGTGGAGGTGGTGCGCAGGCTGCGAGCAGGGCAATTCGGGGAGTCCGCCCGACGGATGCCCGTGATCGCCCTGACGGCCTACGCCATGACCGGAGATCGCGAACGTTTTCTGGACGCGGGCATGTCTGACTACCTGGCCAAGCCCGTGAGTCTGGACGCCCTGGACGCCGCCATCGCGCGCGCGTGCGGCGGGGCTCCGTCCCCTCAGGCGCTCTTGGCCCAGGCTGCGACGGCCCTGCGTCCCCTGATGGGCGAGGCTCTGGCCTACCTGCGCGAACGCGCGGCCCAAGCCCGGGTGGCCGTGGGCGAAGGGCGCATGGCGGAAGCGGCCCAGGCCGCTCACGACATCAAGGGCGTGTTCATGACCCTGGGCATCCCCGACCTGCCGGAGCGCACAGCCTCCTTGGAAACGGCCTGCCGCAAGGGCGACGCGCAAACGGCTGCGACACGCATCGGACAACTGCTGAACCTTCTGTTGCGAATGGAAGCCCAGGCCGCCCCCAAAACCCAACTCGCGTCGACGCGCTCAACGCCCCAGGATGAGCCCGCCGGACGCTGACCGGAACACACGGACACAACCCGCGCCCGGCGCGGCATGGCACGAACATCAAACACGCATGGAGCGACCCATGGCCAACCCCCTTTCCTTCGGGCAGGTGATGAACCCCGAAGAGGAGCTCAACGCGATCTCCTTCGAGGACGCCTGCGGCTACTACGCAGCCATCATCGACGGTTTCCAGGTGGATATGCTCCAATGCATCTCCTTCATCAACCGGATGCTGGGCGCGGGCGCGAGCACGCTGCCTCCCCAGGCGCGCGCGCTCCTGGCCCAGGCCGTGCGCGCGGCCGTGAGCCTCTCCCCCTTCGACACGGACATCCTCAGGCTCGCGGCCGGGCTGGGGTTGGCCCCAGGCGCGGAGACCGTGGTCAAGGTTCTGGACGCCACCCACGCCGCGCCCGAGGTCTTCGAGAAGGCCAGGCAGACGAACATCAAGTACCATTCCGAAGAAATCCAGGAGATGTGCCGGGAGGTGCTCAAGCGCCACCCCATGGCCGTGCGCTTCGCCGACATGCTGCTGACCGTGGCCCACCACAGGAGCGAGCAACCCGACGATGTCCTGGAGGGCTTCCGCTGCCCCAAGGTGCTGGAGCCCCTGTGGAGCAGGAGACTCTTCAACCACCATGCCTCCATGGGCGATGTCGAACGCGCCTGGCCCCTTTGGAAACGCGCGCGCTCCGTCGCGGCCGACGACCCCATCAGCCTGAGCCAGGCCGCCGAGATGTTCCACCGCCGGGGCGACACGGGAGAAGCCCTGGCCCACTACGCCCGCGCCGTGAAGCTGGACCCTCTCCAGCGGCCCTACGCCAGGCGCATGGAGGCCCTGCGCACGCCTTTCCAGCCCGATCACACCCTGGTGCGCGCAAAAAAGGTCTGCATCCTCCTTTACACCTGGAACAAGGCCGACATGCTGGGGGATACCCTGCAAAGCCTCGCCGGCTGCGACATCGGCCCGGCGTCCATCAAGGTGCTGCTCAACGGCTGCAAGGACCACAGCCGCGCCGTGGCCGAGAAGGCCCGCGCGCTCTTCGCGGACCGCGACTACGAGATCATCGACCTGCACGTGAACATCGGCGCTCCGGCCGCGCGCAACTGGCTCCTGGGCCTGCCCAGCGTGCAGGCCTGCGACTACGCGGCCTTCCTCGACGACGACGTGTACCTCCAGCCCGACTGGCTGGCTCACATGCTTACCGTGGCCGAATCGGACCCGAAGATTGGCAACGTGGGCTGCAAGGTGGTGTTCCCCGGCGAGTTCCCCATGCTGCAATACCTCTACCGCCATATGTCCATCGCCACGTCCGAAGGCGTCCGCGTGAGTCCCGGAGCGCCTTCGCAGCAGTACGATTTCGGGCTCTACGGCGTGATCAAGGAGACGAGCGTGGTCATGGGCTGCCAGCACCTGCTGCGCGTGGCCACCCTCAAGGATGCCCCAAGTTTCGACATCCGCTACAGCCCCTCCCAGGTGGACGACACCGACCACGACCTCCAGCTCTGCCTGGCAGGGTGGAAGGTGATGTACTGCGGCACCGTGACCTGCGTGCACCGCCAGACCTCCGGGGTTTCGGTGCGCAGCGTGCTGAGCATGTCTTCCCTTGGCAACATCACGGGCAACGACGTGAAGTTCCACTTCAAGTGGCTGGACCGCTGGGAGGAGATGAGACGGCTGCCCGGCGCGGCCCCGGGTTTTTGGAAGGGGTAGGGGAGGCGGAGGCCAGCCCGGAGCGGCGTGTGGTTGCCCCGGGCCGACAACGGATACGGGAGGCGCGACGCCGGACCTTACGGCGTCGCAAGGGTCACGTCCCGGCTGCCCCGTCTGGCCCTCGCCCGGCGCGATCCCCGGCGGCTAAGGCGCGGCGCCGAGACTGCCCAGCGCGGCCAGCCCTCCCTGAACGCTCGCCACGTCCTCCAGGCCCGACTCCTTGAGGGTCACAAGGGCTTCGTAGCTGCGCGCCCCCGTGTTGCAGACCACCACCACGGGCCTGTCGCGGGGGATCTCGTCCAGGCGCTCGCGGATGCGCCCCTGGGGAATGTTGTGCCAGCGTTCGCCCGCGCACGCCACGAGCTGCCTGGCGTCGGCCTCCTCCCGGCAGTCCAGGAAGTAGGGGCGCTCACCGTTTCCGTTGTTCCAGAGGCGCTCGAACTCGTCGGGACCCAGCACCGCGTTGCGCCCGGCCAGCACGTTGTCGGCCAGGTTGCCCAGGGAGTTGACGATGTCCATGGCCGAGGCGAAGGGGGGCGAGTAGGCCATCTCCAGATTGGAGAGATCGTCGATCACCGGGCGGTAGCGCAGCATGGCCGCCACGGCGTCCACACGTCCCACCAGGGCGTCCCCGGCCGAGCCGAACCCGAAGATGCCCAGGATGCGCCGCGTGCCCCGCTCAAAGACTAGCTCCAGGGTCATGGCCTCGCGGGTGGGGTAGAAGTGCGCGCGGTCGGGCTGCACGATGAGCACGCTCAGTGCGTCGAAGCCGCAGGTGCGGGCCGTTTCCAGCGTAAGGCCGGATCCGGCTACGGTCTTGTCGAAAAGCTTCACCACGAAGGAGCCCTGCGCCCCCTCGAACTGCGCGGCCCCGCCCGCCAGGTTGGTGCCGATCACCCGGCCCTGGCGGTTGGCCAGCGAGCCCATGGGCAGGTAGAAGGGATCGCCCGTGATGAGATGGCGCAGTTCCACGCAGTCGCCCCCGGCATAGATGCGCGCATCAGAGGTCTGGAGCCGCGCGTTGACCACTATGCCCCCGCGCGCCGACACGTCCAGCCCCGACGCGCGCGCCAGGCCCGCGTTGGGGATCACCCCGGCGGCCACGATCACCAGGTCGGCCTCCAGGCGGGAGGCGTCGGTGCGCACTCCGCACACGCGCCCGGCCTCGTTGCCAGTGAACTCGCGCACGCTCTCGCCCAGGTGGAAGCGCACGCCCTTGGAGCGCAAATGCCGGAGCGCCATGCGCGCCAGCACCGGCCCCACCACGCGCGGCAGAATCTGCGGGGCGATCTCCACCACGGAGGTCTCCACGCCCCACATGTCCGTGAGGGCCTCGGCCATCTCCAGGCCGATGAAGCCCGCGCCCACAACCACGGCCTTTTTCACGCGGCCTTTGGCCACGGCGTCGCGGATGCGTTCGGCGTCGTGCAGGTTGGCCACGTGGCGCACGCCCCCCAGGGTCTCGCCGGGCAGGCCCAGCCTGCGCGGCGTGGAGCCCATGGCGAGCACCAGCTTGTCGTAGGGCAGCCTGAGGGGCGTCTGGTCATTCAAGCGGCGCGCGTGCACCACCCGGGCCGAGCGGTCGATCTCCAGGGCCTCCACGCCCGTGAGCACGTCCACGCCTTTGGTGTCGCGGAAGAAGGCCTCGTCGCGCACCATGTGAAAGCTCGTGGAGCGCAGCGCCCGGGAGTCGGAGATGTCGCCGGAAACGAAGTAGGGGATGCCGCACCCGCCGTAGGAGATGAGCTCCTCGCGGTCGATCATGGTCACGCTGGAGCCGGGCTCCATGCGCTTGAAACGCGCCGCGGCCTTGGGACCCAGGGCCACGGCCCCGATGACGACGACATGCTGGGACATGGGATGCTCCCCGCGGGCCCGCTGTTCAGGACGGGCCTTGCGCTTTCGAGTTGTTTGGGCCAAACGAAACCCTGGCCGCGCGCCCGGATGCCGGAGACGCCAATCCCATGAGCGCCCGGGACGCACGGCCAGGCCCGTTCCACGGCCCCCTCGACAGGAGCCGTCCATCGCCGCGTTTCCGTGCGCGCGCCTTCGGGGCAGCTCCGGCGCGCAGGCTGGACCGCGTTCTCCGGTTTTCTTCACGCGCCGTCCGCGCGCCCGGGACCTCTTCCGGGCGCGCGGCGGCGTTTGCGGGCGCAAAGCCCTATTTTCCTGGATTCCTCGGGTGGCATTCGCCGCAGGCCACCGGACCGGCCCCCTTGGCCTCGTGGCATTCGCCGCACTGGCGGTGGAAGGCCCGCATGAGCGGCATGCCCTTCCCGCCTCCGGCCACGGTGTGGCAGTCGGAGCATTTCGTGCCCGAGGAGTCGGCCTTGGGGTCGATCCTGCCGTCTTTGCCCAAGCCGTGGTGGCAGGCCTTGCAGTCTTCAAGCTTGGCCTTGCGGTTGTGCTCGTCGTGCCTGAAGGACACGGCAGGCCTGGACGCCTTGGTGAAGGCCGGGTCGGCCAGTTGCTTCATGTCGTCCTGGGAATGGAGCGTTCCGGCCAGGAGCGACACGGCCAGAAGGGCCAGGCAGAGCGTGAGGATTTTCCTGTTCATGATGCCCTCCGGTCAGTTCCAGGGTTTTTCCATGCATTCGTAGATGAGGTCGCCCAGGAACTTGAGCTTCATGTCCAGCTTGTAGTGGTGGATGATGTCCTCAAGCCCGCCGTGGCAGTTGTGGCAGGGGGCGATCACGGTCTTCACGCCCGTGGCGGCCAGCTGCTCGGCCTTGACCTTGTTGCCGTGCACGCGGGTGTTGCGGAAGGGCGGGCCGCAGTTGATCACCCCGCCTCCGGCCGAGCAGCAGTAGTTGTGCTCGCGGTTGGGGGTCATCTCCACCACCTCTTCGCAGAGCGCGCGCGCCACCTCGCGCCCCATCTCGTGCAGGCCCATGCCGCGCGCGATGTTGCAGGGGTCGTGGAAGGTGACGGGCTCCTGGAACTTCTTGGCGATCATGATTTTACCGCTGGTGATGAGCTCGTGGTAGAACTGCACGGCGTGGATCACGGGCACGGGTTCGTCGCGCCAGCCCAGCCAGCGGTTGCCCACGTCGTGCACGGAGCGGAAGGCGTGGCCGCACTCGCCCATGACGATGCGCTTCACGCCAAGGCGCTGGGCGCACTCGAAGTGGGAGCGCTTGAGGCGGCCCATGATCTCGTAGTCGCCGGAATACATGGCCATGTCGGAGTTGTCCCAGCCCGGGGTGGCGGGCATGGTCCAGTCCACTCCGGCGGCGTGCATGATCACGGCGGCCTGGTAGATAAGCTGGGTGCGGAACTTGGGCTCCGGCCCGATGACCGAGTACATGATCTCCGCCCCGTGTTTTTCCAGGGGGATGCGCAGATCGGCCACCTCGTCGCGGGCCTCTGCCTCCTGCCACATGAGGGAATCGATCCACTCGTCGTCCTTGACCCACATCTGGTTCATGGTGGCGGAGTGGCTGTGGGCGGTGTCCTGGATGTACTGGGGCGTAACGCCCAGCTTGTGGCAGATGCGGCGCATGAGGCCCACCACGTAGGCGATGTCGATGCCGAAGGGACAGTACATGGCGCAGCGCTTGCACAGGTTGCACTCGGTATAGGCCACGCGGGAGGCCCGGGCGATGTAGTCCGGGCTTACGGCCCCGCCCTTGTCCAGGATGCCCCAGAGGGTCTGCTTCACCTTGGCCACGGGGGCGTAGCGCGGGTCGCGGTCGTGGGAATGGAAGAAGTGGCAGGCCTCGGCGCACAGGCCGCAGTGGGCGCAGGTGTCCACGTAGGCCTTGAGCCTCGCCCCGCCCTCGGACTCCAGAACCGCCCCGACCACCTTGGCGATCTTCTCCGGGGTGAGCCTGGCCACGCCCTCGTCCAGGCCTTTGTCCTTCACCAGTTCGTACGGCTGGGAACTCATTCGCTTCTCCTTATGACGCTTGCGGTTACCAGTCGCGGGCGTGGCGCACGGCGCCGAACTCGGAACCGATGTAGGCCCTGGTCAACGGGGCGTAGAGCATGTGGCTCAGACGCGAGAAGGGGATGGCCACGAGCATGGCCTCGCCCGAGAGCATGTGCAGGATGGTCATGAACTGCGCCCCGCCGATCTGGTGGTAGGCCAGGATGCCCGTAACGAAGGGCGCGGCGGCCAGGGCCAGGATCACGAAGTCCGAGGCCGAAGTGACGAACTTCACCTCGGGCACGGTGAGGCGACGCGCCAGGAAGTAGACGCACGCGCCCACCACCACGAAGCTCATGGCGTCGGCCAGCCCCTCGGGCAGGGTGGGCCAGGAGAGGCCCAGGGCCTTGTCCAGCATGGCCACGTGGCCGATCACGAAGAGCGGCAGCGCCAGCAGGAACAGGTGGAACACGAAGGCCACCACGGTCAGGGCGGGGTTCTTGCGGGTGCTCTCGTTGGCGAAGGGCACGATCCAGTGCAGGATGGAGCGCAGGGCGTGGGGCCAGCTGAAATACTCGTGGACGTAGATATCCTTTTTCTTCGAGAGCTGCACCAGCGACCAAAGCCTCCAGGCGGAACCTCCGGCGAATAACGCCAGGGCGATCCAGACCAAGGGGCCGCTGACGAAGTTGTAGAGCGCGTTCACGAAATCCTCCTCAGGCCGGTTTCACGGCGTCCAGGTTGAGGACGTGGCGGATCACCTTGCGTCCGTCGAGGCACTTCACCAGCAGCCTGGAACCGTCGGGCGAGAACACCGGGTCCAGGCTGTCCGCCGCGCCCATGTCCAGGGCCGCGCCGCCCAGAACGATCACACGCCTGCCGTCCGTTTCGGCCATGGCGGCCACGCGCCGTCCGTCCGGGCTGAACACCGGGGCCCAGAGGCGCTCGAAGGAGGCGTTCCAGGGCTGGCCGTCCACGAGCATGGTCCACGCGCCGGGGCTTCCGGCCACGGCGGCGAAGCGCTTGCCGTCGGGGCTCACGGTGAGGTCTCGCACCACGGCGTGCGCGATCTCCCAGGGTTTGTCGTCCACGGCCACGGTCCACTTGCCGAACGAGGGGCTGACGATGGCGGCGATGCGCTTGCCGTCGGGCGTGAAGACCTGATGCCAGAGCTGGTAGTAGTCGGTGTTCCAGGCGCGCTCGCCGTCCACGGCCAGCGTCCACTTGCCGGCCAGACGCACGGGCGCGGCCACGCGCCTGCCGTCGGGGCTGAAGACGGGTTCCCAGACGCCGCCGAAGCTCTTGCGCCAGGGCTTGCCGTCCACGGCCACGGAGTATTCGTAGAGGTTCAGGCGCACTTCGGCCGCGGTGCGCGCGCCGTCGGGGCTGAAGGCCAGGCCCCAGACGTTCATGAAGGTGGCGTCCCAGGTTTCGCCGTCCACCGAGGCCGAGAAGATGCCGGACTGGAACTTGTCGATCTCGGCCTGGCCCAGGGGAACGGTCTGCACGGCGGCGGCGGTGCGCCCGCCCGTGGGGCTCATGACGGGGTTGTTGGCGTTGGGGTAGAGAGTTTCCCAGGGCGTGCCGTCCACGGCCAGGCCGTATTCGCCCTCCACCTGCACGCACAGGCCGATCTGCCCGCCGTCCTGCCCGAAGAGCGGATTCCAGGCGAAGTCGAAGCTCTCCTCCCAGGGCTCCCCGTCCACGGCCAGGGTCCACAGGCCGTCCACCTGAACCAGGGCCGTGAGGCGGCCGTCCGGGGCGTGCCGCAGGTTCCAGATCTTCTCGAAGGGCGTGGGCCAGTCGCCGTCCGTGGTGGCCACGGTGAAGGAGTCCTCGCCCTCGACCTTGCACACGGCGGCAGCCTGCGCTCCGTCCGCGCCGATGCAGGGCTCCTCCACCCACTCGTGGCGTTCGCGCCATTGGTCGAGATCGGCCACGACGCGCGTGCCGGTCTCCCAGTCGTAGTCCATGGATTTGAGCATCGCTTCTCCGGATTGATGTCGTGCCGCTTCACGCGGGATGATGTTGGAAATGCTTTTGGAAATGATTGTTGAGCATGTCGCCGCGATGGCTGGAGTAGAAGTCGAGGATGAAACGCTTCAGACCCCGTTCCCGCTCCAGTTCCAGACCGTACTGCTTGGCCCTGCGGAAGACCTCGATCACCGAATCCCCCATGCGGGCGCAGGCCAGGAAGCACAGCACGCCCGCCGGCCGCTTGCCACCCTTGGAAAAGGCGTAGACCGGCGCATTGGCCGGGTTCTGCACGCAGTCGCGGAAGCGCTCGATCTGCGCCACGTCCACGCGCCGCCTGGAGATCGGCATGCGCAGGCAGGTCATTCCCAGTCCGGCGGCCAGGGCCGCCACGTCTTCCCCGGACGCCTCGCCCTCCTCCCGGGCGTCCACCAGCGTCCTGACGCCTTGCGCGGCCAACTGTTCAAGCGCCTTGCCGTCGGGCACGCCGCCCACACGGACTCCTTCGCACGTGATGAAGCCGTCCATAGCCTTCCCTCGCTGTTGAGGTGTTGCCCATGCGCCAAGCGCGCCCGCCGGGGGGGTGGGAGTGTCCCGGCGGGCGCGGCGGACCGCGTCTCGACGACGCCCCTTGAGCAAGGGGCGTTCCCGCCGGTGAGGCTGTTCGGAAAGTCCCCGAAATACGGCATTTTAGACGTGCGGAATGGGTTGCGCGGGTTGCGCGGCGGGTGTACGGCGTTGCAGATATGAAACATCGGATGTTCCAGGCCTGGAACCTGTTGGTCCGCGTCGCGCGATGCAATGCCGCGCCTTCTGGGGCGCGCGCCTGTCCGGGGCCTAAGCGCCTGGCCTGGCGGCCCCGCGCACCGGCCGCGCTCCCCGTGCGGCGAGGGGCGTCCGACGGTCCGCATTGCCGTGCGCCGCGCGCTCTTGGCCCGATGGCTGCAGGGCCGGGGCCGTCATGGACCGGAAAACGCAGTCGATCAGCACGCCCCCCGGCGCGACCCGGGGCGCTTCAAGGCAGGGGGAGGAGGGCATGAGCCTCAAGGAATGGCTGGACAAAGGTTCGATCCTCGATTCCATGGGCCTGGGCGTTTTCGCCGTGGACAGGGAGTGGACCATCGTCTTCTTCAGCCGCGAGGCCGAGCGCATCACGGGCTTCTCCAGCCGGGAGGCCGTGGGGGCCAAATGCTGGGAGGTGTTCTGCACCGAGTGCTGCAACCACCGCTGCTACCTCCAGAAGGCCATCCGCCAGGGCCGCAGCGAGACCAAACGCCGCGTGCACTTCGTCAGCCGCGAGGGCCGCAGGATCCCTCTCGAGATCACGGCCTCGGTGCTGCGCGACGCCCAGGGCAGGGTGCTGGGCGGCGTGGAGTGCTTCTCCGACAAGCTGGTGGCCGCGCCTGTCCCGCCGCAGGCCTCGTCCGCCGAGATCATCGGGCGCTCCCGGCCCATGCAGCGACTTTACGCCACCCTGGGGGCCGTCTCTCGCACGGACGCCTCGGTGCTGCTCACGGGCGAGACCGGCACGGGCAAGGGGCTCTTCGCCCGGGCCATCCACGCCAACAGCACCCGGCGCGCGGGGCCCTTCGTGGACGTGAACTGCGCCGCCCTTCCCGAGAACCTTCTGGAATCGGAACTCTTCGGCTACCGCAAGGGCGCCTTCACCGGGGCCGACCGGGACAAGCCGGGCCTCTTCGAGGCCGCCTCGGGCGGGACCATCTTCCTCGACGAGATCGGAGACCTGCCCGCCGCGCTCCAGGCCAAGCTGCTCCAGGCCCTGGAGGACGGACGCTTCCACCCCCTGGGCTCGGTGAAGCCCGTGCAGGCCGACGTGCGCGTGATCTCGGCCACCAACCGCGACCTGCGCGCCCGGGTGGCCGCCGGAACCTTCCGCTCGGACCTCTACTACCGGCTGCGCGTGCTGGAGATCGAGCTGCCCCCCTTGCGCGAGCGCCCCGGCGACTGCGACCTGCTCACGGACCACTTCGTGCACATCTCGGCGGCGCGCTACGGCATCGGCACGCCCGCCGTCTCCAAGGCCACGCGGCGCGCCCTGGCGGCCTGCCGCCTGCCGGGCAACGTGCGCGAACTCAAGCACGCCGTGGAGCACGCGGTGATCCTCTGCCAGGGCAGGACCATCGAGCCCGCCCACCTTCCCGCCTACATCCTGGGCGCTCCCGAGGCCCCGCCGCGCCCGGCCGCCGAGCCCCAGGCAAGGACCATCCAGGAGCGCGAGCGCGCCATGCTCCAGGAGGCCCTTGCAGACCACGGCTATTCCGTGCTGGAAACCTGCCGCGCCCTGGGCGTGAGCCGCACCACGCTGTGGCGCAAAATGAAGAAGCACGGGCTCTAGCCCTCCATCCGGAGAGCCCGCCTGCGGCCGCCTGTATTCGTCCGACCTCTTGACACCCCCCTGACGTGGAACTAGTTATGAACATAGTTTCATAACAAAGGAGCGTACGTGCCCCGTCCGAGAAAACGACGCCGCATCGGCCAGGCCCCGCCTGCCGTGTTCTTCAAGCCCCAGGGCGTGCCCCTGGAGCAGTTGCGCGGCGTGGTGCTCAGCCTGGAGGGCTTCGAGGCCCTGCGCCTCGTGGACGCCCTGGGCCTGAGCCAGGAGGAGGCCGCCGCACGCATGGAGGTCTCGCGCCCCACGCTTTGCCGCATCCTGGGCGAGGCCCGGTCCGTGGTGGCCCGGGCCATCACGGCCGGGTGGGCCATCCGCGTGGAGCAGGAGGCCCCGGACGAAGCCGGGAGACCCGCCCCGCCGTGCCGTGGGCGCGGGTGCGGCCGGAGGCGCGGCGCTCCGCAACCAGAGGAGGAACCCTCATGAACGGACAAGGATCGGGACAGGGCGGCATGGGCCGCGGACAGGGCGGCATGGGCCGGAAGGGACAGTGCGGCGGGCAAGGCATGGGCCAGGGAAGGGGCGCGGGATGCGGCCAGGCCGGATCAGGCACGGGCGGGATGGGCCCGGGCGCAATGGGCGCGGGGCGGGGCCAGGGCCGTGCCGCTCGCTTCCAGGCAGAGCCGGGAGCGGCCGCCCCCGCGCGCGAGGCGTTTCCCGACGAAGGCATGGCGCAGGACGCCGACACCGCGCCGGAATACATCGCTCCGGAAGGCCAGGAGCCCCTGGCCCGGCCCGGCCGCTGCAGGCGCGGGATGCGCGCGGGCCTCTGCCGGAACCAGGGCTAGCCGCGAGGCGGCGGCACGGCGCGCCGGGGCCACGGCAGGGCGCCCGGCCGCCCGTGTGTCGGCGCAATCCGGCGCATGGCGCCCGCATGGCGCGCACACGCCGCGCAAGTCCGTGAAGGGGGCGCGCCGGAAAACGTCGGGGTCAGGGGAGGTCGCAAGGCCTCCCTTCTTTTGTCCGGCTCGCGGTTGACAGCGCCCCGAAGCAGTCTTAATGCTCACTTGAGCAAAACAAAGGAGTCTCGATGCCAAGGCCGCGCCTCTGCCGCAAAGTGACCGCAACGCCCAAGGCCAGCTACTTCAAGCCCCGGGGCGTCCCCCTGAGCGAGCTGGGCGAGGCCTACCTCGCCGTGGAGGGGCTGGAAGCCCTCCGGCTGGCCGACCTGGAGAGCCTGACCACCGCCGAGGCCGCCCGGCGCATGGGCGTCTCGCGCCACACCTTCGGGCGCATCCTGGGCCAGGCCCGGCGCGCCGTGGCCGACGCCCTGGTGAACGCCCTGGCCCTGCGCATCGAAGGCGGAGACTACGCCGTGGACGGCCCCGGGCACGAGACCCCGCCGGCCGCAAGGAGAACACCCGACATGAACATCGTCGCCGTAAGCGCCGAAGGACCTTCCCTGAACGACGCCGTGGACGCCCGCTTCGGACGCGCCGCCGGCTTCGTGGTGGTGAACCTGGACACCATGGCCACCAGTTGGCTGGACAACGGGGCCTCCCAGGCCATGGCCCACGGCGCGGGCATTCAGACCGCCGAGCGCATCGCGGACGCGGGCGCGGGCGTGCTGCTCACGGGCATCGTTGGCCCCAAGGCCTTCCAGGCCCTGGAGGCCGCCGGGGTCAAGGTGGGCCAGAACCTGGAGGGGCTCACCGTGGGCCAGGCCGTCAACCGCTACAAGGCCGGCGAGGTCCCCTTCGCCGACGGCCCCAACAAGTAGGCCCGCCGTGATCGTGGCGGTGGCCAGCGGCAAGGGGGGCACGGGCAAGACCACCGTGTGCGCCTCCCTGGCCTCGGTGTGGGAGCGCCCCGCCGTGGCCGTGGACCTGGACGTGGAGGAGCCCAACCTCCACCTCTTCCTGCGCCCCGTGGTGCGCTGGCGTGAGGCGGCCACCCTGGAGACGCCCGTGGCGGACCCCGCGCGCTGCACCCTGTGCCGCAAGTGCACGGACCTCTGCCAGTTCAAGGCCGTGGCCGTCCTGGGCAAGCGTCTGGCGGTCTTCCCCGAGATGTGCCACGGCTGCGGCGGCTGCCTGGCCGTTTGCCCAGAGGGGGCGCTCGGCGTCGGGAGCCGGGAGTTGGGCTCTGTGGAGGGCGGGGAGACCCGCAACGGCCACTACCTTGCGGGAAGGCTGCGCGTGGGCGAGGCCATGAGCCCGCCGTTGCAGCGCGCGGTCAAGGCGCGCCTCGCAAGCATCCTCTCGCGCACGGGCGGCGACGCCCTCCTGGACTGCCCCCCGGGCGTGAGCTGCCCGGCCGTGAACGCCGTGCGCGACGCCCACGTGATCCTGCTGGTGGCGGAGCCCACGCCCTTCGGCATCCACGACTTCACCCTGGCCCTGGAGGCCTTCGCGCCCCTGGGAAAACCCATGGGCGTGGTGATCAACCGCGCGGGGCACGCCGACTCCACCCTGACCCGTCTCTGCGCCGAGAAGGGCGTGCCCGTGCTCCTGGAGATCCCCTATGACCGCGAAATCGCGCGCGAATACGCCTCGGGCGGAGTGCTCGCGGCCATGAACCCGCGCATGGCCGCGCGCTTCGCCGACCTGCGCGACGCCCTGCCGCGCCTGATCAAGGAGGCCGCCCATGCGTGAGATCGTCGTGGTGAGCGGCAAGGGCGGCACGGGCAAGACCTCGCTCACCGCCGCCTTCGCGGACCTGGCCGGACGCGCCGTGGTCTGCGACCTGGACGTGGACGCGGCCGACCTTCATCTTGTGCTCACCCCCGCCCTGGAGCGCCGCGAGGACTTCTTTTCCGGCCACGAGGCCGTCATCGACCCGGCTCGCTGCACGGGTTGCGGAATCTGCGCGACCCTGTGCCGCTTCGGGGCCGTGCTCCCGGAGGGCGGAGGCTACCGCATCGACCCCACGCGCTGCGAGGGGTGCAAAGTCTGCGTGTCCCTGTGCCCCGAAGCAGCCGTGAACTTCCCCGAGCGCCGTTGCGGCGAGTGGTTCACCGGCCAGACACGCTTCGGCACGCTGGTGCACGCCAGGCTCACGCCCGGGGCGGAGAACTCCGGGCGGCTCGTCACGCTGCTCAAGAAGGAGGCCCGGGCCATCGCCCTGGCCGACGGGCTGGAACTGGTGCTCTGCGACGGCTCGCCCGGCATCGGCTGCCCGGTGATCAGCTCCCTGGCCGGGGCCAACCTGGCGGTGGCCGTCACCGAGCCAACGCCCTCGGGCCGCCACGACCTGGAGCGCCTCCTGGAGCTGTGCGCCAGGCTGCGCACGCGGGCCTGCTGCGTGCTCAACAAGTGCGACCTCAACGCCGCCGAGGCCCGGGCCATCGAGGAACTGTGCGCCGCGCGCGATGTGGAAGTGGTGGCCCGCCTGCCCCACGACGACATCGTGTTCGAGGCCATGCTCAGGGGCCGGGCCGTCACGGAGTTGCCCGGCGCCCCCATGGCCACGCTGTTGAAACAGGCATGGAATCGACTGGCCGCCCTCTCGGAGCTGGGCAGACCCGCTCCCTGGCGGCCCTGAACCCTAAGGAGACTCACATGGAATCGCTGATCGTCGCCATCCCCTCGGAGAATCCCGGAGGCCTGGAGGCCCGCGTGGGCGAGCACTTCGGCCACTGCGAACTCTACACCCTGGTGGAAATCAAGGGCGAGCAAGTCCTCTCGGTGGGCACGCTGCCCAACGTCCCCCACCAGCACGGCGGCTGCATGGCCCCCGTGGAACACCTGGCCGGCAACGGCGTGCGCGCCCTCATCGCCGGGGGCATGGGCATGCGCCCGCTCATGGGCTTCCAGCAGAAGGGCATCGCCGTCTACCACGGCGGCAAGGCCCCCAGCGTGGGCCACGCCGTGCAGGAACTGCTCGAAGGCAAGCTGGCGCGCTTCTCCACCGACTTCACCTGCGGCGGCTGCTCCTGACGCGGGCCTGGCCCTGTCCCGCGCCAGGCTCCTCGGCCGGCGCGCAGTCCGCGCCGCGCGCGGGCCGGGCGGTTCCGGCCCGCGCGCGCCAGCGAAAGGAATCACGACATGCCCATCCATGACATCCGCTGCGCCTGCGGCTTCGAAGGCGAAGTGATCACCCTGGCGGCCCAGGAGCTCCCGGCCTGCCCGGCCTGCGGCCGCCCCGACCCCGACCGGCTCCCCAGCGCCGTGAGCAGCCTGACCGGCAGGGCCGTCCAGGGGCTCCCCGGCCCCAAGGACACCGCCTGCTGCGGCTCGCGCCCCGGCGAGGCCGCCTGCGCGGGACCGGGCTCCTGCTGTTCCGGCAGGGGGGCCTAGCCGTGTCCGGCCCGCTGCCCGTGCTCCTGGCCGCGCCCACCCTGGCGGGCTGGGAGGGCTTCGTCCAGGGCCTCGTGGATTGCGGCGCTCGGGTCGGCCACGCGCGAACCGGTCTGGCCGCCCTGGAGAGCGTCACACAGGCGCGACCCGTCCTGGTGGTGGCCGACGAGGGACTCCCGGACCTGACGCCCCTGCAACTGGTGCTCAGGATCCTTGGCATCGACGCGGCGGTGAACGCCGCCGTGGTCAGCTCCCTCTCAGAGGAGGATTTCCACGAAAAGGCCGAAGGCCTGGGCGTGCTGGCCCAACTGCCGCCGCAACCCGGGGAGCGCCACGCCCGGGAACTCCTGGCGCGGTTGGAAGCCGTGTTAGCGCCGACCACCGGCCAAGCACGGCGAACGTAAGGGACGGCCCCCGCGTTCCGGCAATCATCTTCAAGCGTCCGCCACCCACCGAACTCCTACCCGCGCCCGGCGCGGCACAAGACAGGACCATGAACCAGCCATCTCAGACCAAAGGCTCCCCGGAGCCGCTTAAGCCTCTCGAAATCCCCGGCCCCCTGGAACGCATCAAGTCGAAGATCGTGGTGCTCTCGGGCAAGGGCGGCGTGGGCAAGTCCACCGTGGCCGCCAATCTGGCCGCGGGCCTGGCCCTGGAGGGCCTCAAGACCGGCCTTTTGGACATCGACGTGCACGGCCCCAGCATCCCCCGGATCATGGGCCTTGCGGGGGCCAACACCACCACGGCCGGGGACGTCATCGTGCCCGTGGAATGGAACTGGAACCTCAAGGTGGTCTCCATGGGCTTCTTCCTGCCCGATCCCGGCACGCCGGTGATCTGGCGGGGGGCCATGAAGGGCGGCGTGATCCAGCAGTTTCTCACCCAGGTGGCCTGGGGCGACCTGGACTGCCTGGTGGTGGACTGCCCCCCGGGCACGGGCGACGAGCCCCTCTCGGTGATGCAGCTGCTGGGGCGCGAGGCCGCCGGGCTCATCGTCACCTCGCCCCAGGACGTGGCCATCGACGACGTGCGCCGCTCCGTGGGCTTCTGCCGGGAGCTGGGCAACCCCGTGCTGGGCATCGTGGAAAACCTCTCGGGCTTCTCCTGCCCGGACTGCGGGGCCGTGCACCAGATCTTCAGCAGCGGCGGCGGCGAGCGCCTCGCCCAGGAGTGCGGCGTTCCGTTTTTGGGACGCATCCCCATCGAACCCGCCGTGGGCCGCGCCGCCGACCAGGGCGAGACCTTCCTGGCCGTGAAGGGCCAGACCCCGGCGGCCATGGCCTTCCGGGAGGTGGTGCGGGCCGGTGCGGCCTTCGCGGCCGCGCAACTGGCGGCGCGCGCCTGAACGGTTCGTCGCGGTAGACTTGCGGCACGAGCGGCAGGGGCTGGCCGGGGCTTCGGATGTGCGGCGAGCGCCATCCCGAGGCCCCGCCGCCCGGGCCGTCGACTAGGCGTACAACATACGGCTTCGATTCCTCGCTTTGCCGAGACGCCGCCACGCTGGCGTCGATCATTGACCGGGGAGGCGGCCAGATTGGCACTGGACGGAAAGCCTGTGAAAGGTCCGCGAAGCAGCGCCAGTTAACGAACGACGGGCACTGCCAAACGCTCTAACGATTTGGCACCGACTGGAAGGAAATGGCTTCAGAATGCGCGGAAGTTGCGCTTGAAATGGCACGGCATGTCCGGCTCGTGCCTCGGAATGATCGCGGGGCTACTTCAGTTCCCGCCCCACCCAGACGGCACGTCCGATGATGCGGATTCCATCCTTGAGATCACCCCGGGCGTCCACCTCTAACGCGGGGTAAGCCTTGTTGTAGCTGCTGAGAACCAGCTTGCCGGGCTCCGCGTTGACCTCTTTGATGTACACCATGTCTTCGACGCCGACGGCGTAGAGCTTGCCGGGAATCGGCGTTGCCTGGTTCTGGTCGATGAGAACCACGTCGCCGTCTTTGATTTCAGGGTCCATGCTGTCGCCTGCAACGCGCATCAGCACCATCTTTGACGGAATTCCCTTGCGGCGCAGGAAATCCAGGCGGAACGCATAGTGGCGGCCAAGGTCGCCGCCTGTTTCAAATGAGCCAGACCCCGCAGAGAGACGCGCCTCCACCATCGGGACCATGACGATTTCACTCGTGTCGCACTCGATGATGACCGGATTGTCCTCTTGCTGATCCGAAGCCACGACAACCTTAGCTAGCGGATCGCCCGCGCGAAGAGTGCCCGCACGGGCCAAATCCAAAGAAATCTTGCTTGGGTCAAAGGCCTCTCCCGCTCCAGTCAGCAGCCAGTCAATAGAGCAGCCAAGACATTTGGCAAGACTAATAGCGTGCTCTCCCTTCGGCAGCTTCCCGCCCTCATAGTTCTGAATCGTTGTAACACTGACACCAACTTTACTTGCAAACTCCTGCTGGCTAAGCCCCAGAACCTCCCTGGCCTTGCGAACGCGCTCACCAAATAAAGTTTGCATCCAGGTTCCTCTCGCGAAGTCGGACGTTTAGCCGGATGGGCTTCGCACAACTCGCCCAAGGCAGCATGTATCTGTGATAACTAAACAAGTTTGGCTCGGGGCAAGCGCACAAAGAAAAGTCAACTCGGACGCAATTTTCTTGTTGACCACACAAAGAAAAGTGGCCAAAGAAAAGTTGTGCAAGTTATCTGGCTAACCCACCCAAGGGACTAACCGCGCAGAGGATTCCGGTCAATGGCCCCAACCCGTTTTCGTTCGGACGGTAGGGGCCAGGAGAAGCCGACAGAATGAAGGCTCAGAGGCTCTCACTTTTCGGGGAAGCGAACCCCAGCGCCATGCGGACGGGCGGTTTCATTCCGGCCATCAAATCCGCGATGGGCCAAGCTGCCAAGAAAAGTGCCTTCAGCCGCGAGCAGATTCTTGACCGGATGAACGCCCTGGCCGTGAGCGCCGGTGTGCGCATGACCAAAGGGCGCTCCAAGGTCATCAGCCTGGACACCTTGGACAAGTGGCTCTCCAGCGAGGAGCGGGAGCACGTCCCGTCGCTGCTTGCCCTGCACATCTTCTGCCTTGCCCTGGAGGACACCGCCCCCTTGCGTGCCTGGCTGGCCGCCTTCGGTTGCGACGTGATGACGGCCGAGGATCGGAAGCTTCGAGACTACGGCCGAGCCTGTATCGAGGACAAGGCGCGGGCCAAGGCCAAAAGAAAATTGGAAGATATGATCCTGGAGGAATGGCGATGAGACGCCCTGGAGTCGGGAAGGAACGCAAGCCGTGGAGGATCAAGGAGTTTTTGGACTCCAAGCGAATGCTGATGGCGGACATCGCGGAGCAACTCGGCATTTCACGAACCGCCGTCTATCTCACGGTGCAGGGCAAGAAGAACAACCGGAAAGTCTTGAAGGCCCTGGTCGATCATGGATGCCCCGTGAGCTATCTTGACCTCCCCGAGGACTTGAAAGCGCAGGACGCCGCCTGATGGCGCTTCAAGAGGCATATACGGCGTCCGAGCTGGCCCCTTTTCTGGGAATTGACGCCAGAAACGTGCGGGAGCGCGCCAAGCGCGAGTCCTGGCGCTCCCGTCCGCGCAAGGGACGCGGCGGCGGCAACGAGTGGCTTGTGACCTCCATGCCCTCCGCCACCCGCGAGGCCATCGCCTCCGCGCTCATGGCCCAGGACGCCCCGGCCGTCCCCGATCCTGCCCCGGCCCCGGCCGTCCAGGCCCCGGCCGAATCTCTCGGACGCCTCACCCAGCACCAGCGCGAGACGGCCCTGGCCCGCCTGGCCTTCGTGCGCGAGATCGAACGCGCCGCCGCCATGATCGGCAAGGAAAAGGCCATCCGCAACCTCCTCAAGGCCCTCGCGGACGGCTCCCTGGCCCCGCGCCTGTCGGAACTGGTCAGCGTCGCCAACGACCGCTTCGGCTCCGGCGAGAAGCGCGGTCTTTCGCGCCGCCGTCTCTACGAATGGTGCTCGCTTTTCGCTTCGGGAGGAGATGCGGCCCTCGCGCCCCGTCATCAGGGCAAGGACATGGCAGTCCCTGCGTGGGCTCCCGCCTTTCTGGCCATCTGGCAGCGCCCCCAAAAGCCTTCCATCGCCGACGCCTACCGCCAGTTCGCGGACGAATGCACCGGCACGTTGCCCTCCATCTTCGCGGTGCGCCGCTTCCTGGAGAAGGTGGCGGCCCCCGACCGCGAGGCCGGACGCGCAACGGGCAACGCCCTGCTCAAACTGCGTCCCTACAAGCGCCGCCGGACCGACGAGTTGTGGCCCACCGACGTGTACACGGCCGACGGCACCACATTCGACGCGGAGATTCAGCACCCCCTGCACGGAAGCCCCTGGAAGCCGGAGATCACCCTGGTCATCGACGTGGCCACGCGCCGCTGCGTAGGCCTGGCCGTGGGGGAAGCGGAGAACGCCTTCACCGTGCTGGACGCCCTGAGGGTGGCCTGTCTCTGGGGCGGCATCCCCTGCATCCTCTACACGGACAACGGCCCGGGCTACAAAAACACGCTCATGGCCAGCGAGGCCAGCGGCATGCTTGCACGGCTGGACATCGAGCTGCGCAACTCCATCCCCGGCCGCCCCCAGGGCAAGGGGCTCATGGAGCGCGCTGTGCAGACCATCTGCGTCCCGGCTGCCAAGCGCCTCGCATCCTGCTCCCACGGCGACATGGACCAGGACGCGGGAAAGAAGGTCTTCAAGATCACCCGGGCGGGTCTGAAGCAGCACGGCAAGTCGCCGCTGCTCCCCACCTTCGAGGCGTTCAAAACGGCATTGTTGGACCGCGTGGACGAATACAACGCCACGCCGCACCGTTCTTTGCCCCGTGTCGTGGACGCCTCCGGAAGGCGGCGGCATCTTACGCCGGACGAATACTGGCACAGCTTCGGCCCCCGGGGTTTCGCGGCGCTCCCCGTGCCCGAGGGTATCCGCGACGAGCTGTTCATGCCGGGCATCCCGCGAAAGGTACGCAACGGCATGGTGCAGCTCTTCAACGCCACCTACTTCTCGGAGGACCTGGCGGACTTCCACGGCGACTACGTGGAGGTGCGCTACGACATCTGGGACGCCTCGCGCGTGTACTGCTGGACCACCGAGGGCGCGAAGATTTGCGCAGCCGAGCTGGAAGGCAACGCCATGGATTACTTCCCCATGGCCCAGATCGAGGCCGCACGCGAGCGCCGCGCCACGGGACGGATCGCGCGCCTAGTTGAGAAGGTCCAGCGCGTGGCCCCCGGGGCCACGGTGCTGCTGCCGGACGCGCCGTCCACCCACACCATCATGGCCGACTCCATCGTCAAGGCGCAGCCCCTGCCCGTGAAGCCCGTGCTGGACCTTCAGGCCGAACCGACCGTGCCGGAGCTTTCGACTAGGCGGCCGGTCTTCACCAGCATGCAGGACCGTTACGCATGGCTCATGCACAACCCGGACAGCTGGACCGACGCCGACCGCAAGTGGGTCGCTGGCTACGTGACCAGCGACCAGTATGCCGACCTGCACACCTATTTCGAGGCCCGGTGCATCGCCTGGCCCGGCTTCGAGCAACAGGCCAGGAACTAGACATCCGAGGGGGATTGAATGCGCAAGCAGTTCGTGAAGACCGAGAATTACAGCCGTTTCGTGGCAGGCATCCAGGCCGTGGAGCAGCGCGGCGCGGCCGAGGCAGGCATGATGCTTGTCCACGGCGCGCCGGGCTTCGGCAAGAGCCACATCGTGGGACATTGGGCCGCAGAGGCAAGCGCCGTCTTCCTTCGGGCCAACGTGGACTGGACCCCGAAATACTTCCTCGTGGAGCTGGCCAGGGCCTTGCGGGTGGACCCCACCGGCACCGCTCAGCAGCTCTTCTCCCGCCTCCTTGAGCGCGTGGTGGAGACGCAGACCCCCATCGTGATTGATGAAGCCGAGTTCAGCCTGCATCAGAACGCCGCCGCCCTGGAAAAGGTCCGCGACCTCTCCGACCGGGCCGAGGTGACGGTGGTGCTCATCGGCATGGAGCGCATCCAGCAGTCCATTGCCCGCCACAAGCAGCTTTCGAGCCGGATCGCCCAGGTGGTGGAGTTCGTGCCCTCCACTCTTGCCGACGTGGAGCAGGCCTGCCGCCAGCTCGCCGAGGTGGGCATGACCCCGGCCCTGGTCGCCGAGGTGCACCGCATTTCCGGCGGGCGCATGCGCGAGGTGCTCAACGTGATCGCCGCCGTGGAGCGCATCGCGGCCATCAACGGCCAGAGCACCCTGGACGTGTCGGACCTGGAAGGGGCCGCCCTGTCCTATGACTGGCAGACTAGGACGGCCAAGGCCGTCAAGGCGACGCGGGGTCGGTGATGGCCTGGAACGGGCTCACCATCCTCCAGGCCCTGGCGGACGGGCCACTCCTCACGCGGCAGATCGCCGCCGTGCTGGGCAAAGCGTCCCGCGATGTGACGGGTTGCTTGGGCAGCCTCAGCAGGCGCGGCCTTATCCTCAGCGTCGAAGGCGTCCACGAGTTGACGGCTGCGGGCCGACAGGCCTTGAGCACCGGGCGTGAGATCACCTCGGGACCATGCGGCGGCAGCGCCGCCTCCCGCTCCCGGAACAACCTGCGCGCCAAGGCCTGGCGCGTCATGCAGATGCTCGAAGGGTTCGGCGTGGATGACCTCCTGACCATGCTCTGCGACGGGGAGGAGGGCGACGCGGAGCGCAACCTGACGAGCTACGTCCATGCACTGGAAGCGGCCGGATACCTCGCGTCCCTGCGGTCTGGCCGCACCGGCAAGCCACGCTGGCGCTTGAAGCGGGAGCGCGCCGGAGTCGAGCCCCCAGCCTGGAACAAAGCGACCCGAGTCTTGCGCGACCACAACACCGGCGAGGCGTTCACCATCCCCAGGAAGCGGGAGGCCCGTCATGCCGCGTGACTGGCTCGCTCTGCTCACCGAGGAGGCCGCCCGAACCTCCATCGCGGCTGCGGCCCGGCGGATCGGCTACGCCCGCCCGTCCGTCAGCCTGGCCCTGGCCGGGAAGTACCCCGGAAACACGGACAAGCTGGCCGCCCGCGTCCTGGAGGTGCTGGGCACGGTGGAGTGCCAGCACCTGGGGCTCGCCGTGACACCGGCCCGATGCGCGGACGCCTCCGGTCAGATGCCCACGTCCAGCCCGGCGGCCCTGCGCCTGTGGCGCTCCTGCCAGGGCTGCCCCCACAAACCCCGAACCGGCGAGGCGACATCATGACCACCCTGCTCAGGCTCCGTGCCATCCAACTCATGCTGGTGGCGCTCATGGCCGCGACCCCTAAACCCTACCGGCGCGAGCTGGAGGCCTGCTTCAACCGCCTGGACGACGAAGCCAAGGCCCTGGCCGCGCGCAATCCCGAGGAGGTTCTCCAATGACGTTCGATCCCGCCGCCTTCATGCAGGACTCCCAGGGCCGCTTCGTGCCCGTGGGCATGGTCAAGGACGTGGACAAGGCCCGCCACGAGCTGGTGCTGGAGATCGTGGGCAAGGCCCAGGAGCTGCGCCAGGCCATGGCCCGTTTCCGGGACGACGCCATGGGCGACGTGGCCGCCTTCGTCCAGCTCTCGGGTGAGAAGTACGGGGCCAAGCTGGGAGGCGACAAGGGCAACCTGACGCTCGTCTCCTACGACGGCCGCTACAAGGTGCAGCGCCAAGTGAGCGAGAACCTCGTCTTCGACGAACGCCTCCAGGCCGCCAAGTCCCTGATCGACGAATGCATCACGGAGTGGAGCGAGGGCAGCCGCGACGAAATCCGCGCCCTGATCGCCGACGCCTTCCAGGTGGACAAGGAGGGCCGCATCAACACCGGCCGCGTCCTGGGCCTGCGCCGCCTGAACATCGACGATCCCCGCTGGAAGGAGGCCATGCAGGCCGTCTCGGACAGCCTGCGCGTGGCCGGTTCCAAGACGTACCTGCGCGTCTACGAGCGCCGCGAGGACGGCAAATACGAAGCCATCGCCCTGGATTTGGCGGCGATGTGACTGCGAAACCGCCCCGCGCGGGCGGTCGCCGTGGCGTGGTGGCCACGGCCTGACGAGCAGCCAGGAGGAGACATCATGCCTGCCCATCTCGTGCCGAGGCCCGCGCCGTGATCGCCCTTGCCTACACCGAGCGCGTGATCGTGCCGGACGCTTTCCCCTGTCTCGCCTGCCGGGTGCACGGCCCCTACTGCGCCGACCACTGCGCCCGGCTGGACGCCTGGGAGGCCCGGCACGAGACGAAGACGGCCCAGGGGCCGGAGCATGGAGAGCCGGAGCATGGCCGGAGGTAGGTTCAAGCCCGGCCGCGCCCACGGCGGCGCGCGGGCCGTGGTGGACACCCACCGCCGCGACCGCGCCGTCTGCCTCCTCCTGCCGGACCCGGAGCGCCCGGGCGGCCCGGCTCGCGTGGAGGAGCTGATTTGCGCGGCCCTCAACGCCGAACACGAGCGCATCCAGGCCGCCCACGCCGCGAGGTCCGGCGCGTGAGCATGCCCTACCGCACCGTGGCCAGCCCCGAAGAGGCCTACGTGCAGGTGATGCTGGAGTATTTGAAACCGGCCATCGACCGGCTGTTTCTGGAGTGGACCGAGCCCGGTGCGCGCAAGCGCTTCGCGGCGGATTTGAGGACCCTGGCAGACGACATCGAGGAGTTGCCATGAGGAAACACGAGACACGCGGGAGCCTGCTGGCCAAGGTGCACATCGCCAAGAAGGACTTGGCCCTGGACGAAGACACCTACCGGGCCGTGCTGAAGCGGGTGACGGGCCACGAAAGCGCCCGGGACTGCTCCCTGCCGGAGCTGGTGCGCGTGGTGGCCGAGTTCCGCCGCAAGGGCTGGAACCCCACCCAGACAGCAGGCCCGACCCAGGGCAAAGCCAAGCCCGCCAAGGGCAAGGCGGCGCTCATGGGCAAGATCACCGCCCTGCTCACCGAAGCGGGCCGCAAAGAGGAGTACGCCGAGGGCATCGCCCGGCGCATGTACAAGCGCGACAAGCTGGACTTCTGCGCGCCCAAGGAGTTGCAGGGCATCATCACGGCACTGAGCAAGGACGCGAAAAGGCACGGAAGGAGGCCGTAGGCATGCCCCCCCCCACCCGCTCCACCTTCGCCACGGACGTGATCCCCCTGCTGGGGGCTGCCGTCGCGGACGTGCTGGTGCGCCGCCTGGGCGGGACCACGTTCCCGGTCCCCAAGCGGGAGAGCGCCCAGGGCGAGCTGCGCTATCGCCAGTTGGTGGAGGTGGTGGGCACGGAGGCGGCGGACCTCCTGGTCTACCACTACGGCGGCAACGACCTGTACATCCCCCGTGGCGCGCGGCGCATCCAGGCGGCCCGCGACGCGGCCATCAACGAGGAGGCCACCCGGGCCATCCGGGCAGGACGGTCAACCACAGGGGTTGTCAACGAGCTAGCAAGGAAGTATAAGCTCACCGACAGGCGGGTCTGGGATATTCTTAAAACCGTAACGCAGCCTGCAGCGCAATGCCGATTACTTTGAGGAAATATTTCTAGATGATGAATTAATGTGTTTTGAGGCTGTGTCTTTGCGCTGGTGCCTGCAGAGTATTTTGGTTCATGGCCATTTCTGTCTGGAGAATTTAATGGGTGATCCATGCGTCAAGTGGCTATTGTTTCAAGGCCTGGTCCCACTCATGGGCGCAGGATTTCTTTACACTTGTTGGGGAGTTTTTCGATATGCCGCCAGCGACAATAAAGCATCATTCAATCACAAATGGATTGTGGCCCTAGATCCACTCGGCTGGCTTTATGGTGCTATGATCATTGCTGCACAGTTGGCACTGGCGAGTTTTCCAGCTCAAGATGATTATTTTTTCCCGGCATTGTGCATACTCGCAGGGGTTGCTTGTCTCTTGTTGCTATTGGCCGCGATGACATATAAGGGGACAAATACAGCTTATAATCCGCCCGCGTCTCTTCATGTTTTTGCCGTGACCCTCGTCATTGTAATACTTTATGCAGGATACAATGTTAAGTTGAAAGAAGTGGATATACACAAACAAGCGTCCAGTGAAAAGCAAGGTGCGCCTGAAACAGTATCAACAGCAGCAGCAACACGAGGCGCAAATGAGTAGAAAGAACAGCCGCAAAAAAAGTATGCCGTCTTGTGTTGATCAATATAAAAATGAATTGATGAGGGAAATAAGCGTTTTGACCAATAAACATCCGGAGCTTTCTGAGCCGGATAATATCAAGAATATTCTTGGCATGATAACAGACCAGGTAGGTATCCATAGTAAACAGGCAAACAACAACCGCCTGATTGCCAAACTGACTAGCACAGTTGCCACAAGTTTAAGTGGGGCTGTAGCGGTTGGCTTACTTGCGTATATAGTGCTACCTAATCTTCCCGGGATGACAATGCTTGGTTCACTAGCTGGCTTGCTATGTAGTAAATTTGCTGCCACAAAAATTGATGAGATAGCAGACAACATTCATTCAAAAAGGCATCCAACCAGCCGATAACAACGGCCGGGAACAACTATACCAAGGTCCTGCCGGATTTACCGTAGGTAACTGATGGGCAGGTCTTCTCCGAAGGGTACCTTGTAAGCATCCACTGAACCCCTTCACCTATCACCGCCCCCCGGAGCCGCCTATTCAGGCGGCGACGGGGGGCGGCCCTTTTCCGCCCCAAACCCACCAATTTGGAGGCGGCATGTTCGATCCCATCACCTTCCTGCTGGTCCTGATCGTCGCGGCCATCCTGGCCATGCTCGTCTGGCGCTACCGGAGCGCCATCAACACCTGGGGCGACCGCTACAGCGCCAGCCCCTTCCGCATGCTGCTCTGCGGCGTGGCTGCCGTCGTCTGCCTGGGCGTGGTGGCCGTCGTCTCGCCGGTGCAGCTGCCCGTGGCGCTCTACAAGCTGGCCCTGGTGCTCCTGGCGGGCTACCTCGGCTACTGGCTCGACGTGTGGCTCTTCCCCTACGCGCGGCCGGACGGCTACCTGCTGCGCAACTGGCAGCTGGAGCAGGGCTTCAAGCCCCTGAAGCCGGACCACGCCGTCGCGCCGGGCTACGAGCAGGTCTTCGCCGCCGCCCTGGTCCGCCGGGCGCTCATCGTCGGCTTCTGCATGCTGGCCGTGGGGCTGGGGCTCTAGCCGTGCGCGCCTGGCTGCGAACCGTGGGGGGCAACCTCCAGCGGGCAGGGGACATCTTCTGGCAGTCCTTCATGGCCGGGGCGGGATTCATCCTGGGCGTCCTGGTGATGCTCTGGTTCCTGGCCTCCTTCGCCCGCGCCGAAACCATCCCCGCCCAGGCCGTGCGCTACCGGGCGGACCTCACCCGGTGCGCCCGCGTGCATTGGGGCCTGGAGGCTCCGGTGGCCACCATGGCCGCCCAGGTGCACCAGGAGAGCCGCTGGCGGGCGGACGCCGTCTCGCCCGTGGGCGCGGCCGGGCTCACGCAGTTCATGCCTGCCACAGCCCGGTGGATGGGCAACGTGGACCCGGAGCTGGCGCAGGCCCAGCCCTTCAACCCCGGCTGGGCGCTCCGGGCGCTGGCCGCCTACGACCGCTGGCTCTGGGATCGGGTGGAGGCCCGCGCGCCCTGCGAGCGCATGGCCATGACCCTCTCCGCCTACAACGGCGGCCTGGGCTGGATTGCCCGGGACAAGGCCGTGGCCCGGGCGAACGGCGCGGACCCGTTAGCCTGGTTCGAGTCCCTGGAGCGGTTTAACGCCGGGCGCTCGCCCGCCGCCTTCAAGGAGAACCGGGGCTATCCCCGCCGCATCCTGCTCACCCTGGAGCCTCTCTACGAGCGGGCCGGGTGGGGGCGCGGCGTCTGCGGGGGCGCGTCATGACCGCCCTCATCGCCAATCCCCTCATGGCCCTGCTCCTGGTGCTGACCGTGTTCGGCGGCGGGTATTGGGCCGGGTATTCCCGGGCCGACGCCGAGCGCCTGGCCGAGGTGGCCGCGCTCAAGGCCGAATACGCCTCCGCCTACGCCGAAGCCGAGAAAAAGGCCCGCGAGCGTCTGGAGGAGGAGACCGGCCGGGCCAACGCCCTGGCCGTGCGGCTCCAGGAGGAGAAGGGACGGATCGTCGTCCAGACCAAAGTCATCACCCGGAGGATCAAGGATGCCGCGCGCTCTGCTCCTGGCTGCCTGTTTGGCCCTGATTTCGTGCGCCTGTACAACGAAGCCCTCGGTTACGGCGGCGGTGCTCTGCCCGAAGGCCCCGCTTCCGCCGGAGCTGGCCACGATCCCGGAGCCGCCCCCGCCCCTGGCCCCGGGGTACTTCCGGGAAGAGCCGTGACGCCGCCTGTATCTCCCGAGGACCTCCTGGCCCACGCCCGCGACTACGGGGCCTGGTCCCGGTCCGTACAGGCGCAGGCCCGGGCGCTCTCCGCGTTCGCGGCGGGGGGCCGGTAGATGGACACCGCCGCCCTGGCGGCCCTGATCCTCTCCGCCGTGCTGTCCCTGGCCGGGACTCTCGGGGCCTTCATCCTCAAGCACCAGGTGGACACCGTGCGCGCGCTCCAGGACCGTTGCGCCGCGCTGGAAAAGGCACAGGCCGAACAGGCCCAGAAGGCGGCGGACACCTTCCTGCGCCGCGAGGACTGCCATCGGCAGACCGACGCCGTGCTCGACCGCCTGAAAAGCATCGAAGACAAGCTCGACCGGCTGGTCGAACGGGGGAAGCCGTGAAGGACGTACACAAACCGGACACGCCGGAAATGCAGGCGCTCGCGCGCATTGAAGACAAGCTGGACACCCTGGACGTGCGCCTGGACGGCATGGAGCGCCGGGCCATGACGGCCGGGGCCGTGGCCGGTGGCATCTCCGGCGGGCTGGTGGGGGGCGTTGTCACCACGGCGGTGCTCTACATCAAGGCCAAGTTCTTGGGGTGGTAACCCGTGGCCCACGCCCGCGAGAAGCGCGAGGCGGTGCGCGCCGCCTTCATTCACGAGCGTCTGCCCCTGGAGATCGCCGCCTTGAAGGCCAGTGTGCCGCTCTCCACGGCCGCGCGCTGGAAGCGCCGCTGCAAGGAGCTGGGCGACGATTGGGACAAGCTCCGCGCCGCCTGCCTGCTGGCCGGTGACGGCGTGGAGAGCGTGGCCCGCCAGATGCTGGCGGACTACGTGGTCGCGCACAAGGCCATCATGGACGCCATCAGCACCGACCAGACCATCGAAGCCAAGGACAAGGTGTCCATGCTTGCCAGCCTGGCGGACAGCTTCAACAAGACCGTGGCGGCCAGCAAGCGCGTGCTGCCGGAGACGAGCGAGCTGGCCACGGCCCTGGCGGTGCTCAACAAACTCTCGGACTTCATCCGCGCCCGCTTCCCCCAGCACGGCCCGGCCTTCGTGGAAGTGCTGGAGCCCTTCGGCGCGGAGATCGCGCGGGCGTATGGGTAAGCCATGAAGCTCAAGCGCAAGGACTTCCTCCTTGAGCTGGCGCGCCTCTCCGAGGGGCTGCGCCGGACCATCGAAGCAGAGTGCGAGGGCTTCTCGCCCGATCCGGCCGCCTCCGCCGCCAGGCGGGAGCGCGCCTGGCGCGACTTCGCCTTCTTCCGGCGCACCTACTTCCCGCACTACGTCCGGCACGGCGACTCCGTGCTGCACACCTGGCTGGACGAAACCCTTCCGGCCCTGGTGGACCACCCGGACGGCCAGCGCCTGGCCGTGGCCGCCCCGCGCGGCGAGGCCAAGTCCACGGTGGTGAGCCTCATCTTCGTGCTCTGGTGCGTCGTCACCGGGCGTAAGCGATTCATCCCGCTCATCGCCGACGCCTTCGAGCAGGCCGCCGCCACGCTCCTGGAGCCCCTCAAGGCCGAGCTGGAGGCCAACCCCCGCCTCGCCATGGACTTCCCCGAGGCCTGCGGCCAGGGGCGGCTCTGGAACGCTGGCGTGGCCATCACGGCGGGCGAGGTGAAGCTCCAGGCGTTCGGCTCCGGCAAGCGCATGCGCGGCCTGCGCCACGGCCCGCACCGGCCCGACCTGGTCATCTGCGATGACCTGGAGAACGACGAGAACGTGCGCAGCCCTGACCAGCGCGACAAGCTGGAAAGCTGGCTGGCCCGCACGGTGCTCAACCTCTCGGGCGCGGACGACGCCATGGACGTGATCCTTGTCGGCACGGTGCTGCACTACGATTCCGTGCTCTCTCGCCTGCTGGGCAACAAGCTTTGGCGCTCGCGCAAGTTTAGGGCCGTCATCGAATGGCCCCACCGCCTGGACCTGTGGGACAAGTGGGAGGAGATCCTCCTCCAGGATGGCGAGGACGCCGCCCGCGCCTTCCACCTGGAGCGCGCCAGCGCCATGGAGGAAGGGGCCGTGGTCTCCTGGCCGTCCGCCCGGCCGCTCTACAAACTCATGCTCAAGCGCGCCCGCGACGGCCATGCGGCTTTCGACTCCGAGCAGCAAAACGACCCCGTGGCCGGGGAAGGCGCGCCCTTCGCGGGCTGCATCACCTTTTGGGTGGAGCGCGCCAACGACTGGCAGTTCTTCGGCGCGGTGGACCCCTCCCTGGGCAAGTCCGGCCAGGGCCGTGACCCCTCAGCCATCCTCGTGGGCGGCTATTCCCGGGAGCGCGCCGTGCTGGACGTGGTGGTGGCGGACATCCGCAAGCGCCTGCCGGACCGCATCATTGAGGACGTGATTTCCTGGCACGCGCAGTTCCGCTGCCTGCTCTGGGCCGTGGAGTCCGTCCAGTTCCAGGAGTTCCTGCGCACGGAGCTGATCGCGCGCGCCGCCGCCCGGGGCCTGCCCATCCCGGCCCGGGCCGTGACGCCCCACGCGGACAAGACCCTGCGCATCGAAGCCATGCAGCCCTATTTCGCGCAGGGGCGCATCCGCCTGCACCCCACCCAGCGCACGCTGATCGAGCAACTACGGCACTTCCCCAAAGCGGACCACGACGATGGCCCCGACGCCCTGGAAATGCTCTGGCAAGTCGCCGTGGGCGGCTTCACCACCATGGCTTTCACCCCCGTGCCCAAGAGCGGCGGGCGCGGGCTGATCCGGAGGATTTGGGATGCTCTCGACGATGATTGACCGCCTCGCGGCCGGGTTCCGCGCCCTGAAGGGCCAGAAGGAGATGCAGACGCGCACGGTCTCCCCCAACGCCTCCGTGGTGGGGCTGGCCAGCCAGTACCTGGCCAGCCTCACCGGCGGCGTCACACCCCGCCGCCTGGAGACCATCCTGCGCGCGGCCGACCACGGGGACATCGTGGGCCAGCACGAGCTGTTCGCCACCATCGAACAGCGCGACGAGCACATCCACGCGGAGCTGTCCAAGCGCCGCCGGGCGCTGCTCTCCGTGCCCTGGAGCATCCGGCCCGGCCGCGCGAACGACAAGCGCGCGGAGGAGGTGGCCGCCAGCGTGCGCGAGCAGCTGGAGGCCCTCCCGGATTTCGAGGACGCCATCCTGGACCTGGCCGACGCCATCGGCCACGGCTTCGCCTGCCTGGAGATCGAATGGGGCCAGGACGGCGCAACGCGCCTGCCCGTGGGCCTGCATTTCCGGCCGCAGAATATGTTCCAGCTGGCCCCGGACTTCCAGACCCTGCGCCTGCGCGACATGACGCCCGATGGGCAGGAGCTGTGGCCCGCCGGGTGGATCGTGCACCGCCACGCCTCCATGTCCGGCTGGTCGCCGCGCCAGGGGCTCTTCCGGGTGCTCGTGTGGACGTGGCTCCTCAAGCAGTACGCCCGGGGCGACTTCGCGGAGTTCCTGGAAATCCACGGCCTGCCGCTCAGGCTGGGCAAGTATCCCGCCACCGCCAGCGCCGACGAGAAGAAGGCCCTGCTCACCGCCCTCCAGGCCATCGGCCACGACGCGGCCGGGGCCATCCCGGACGGCATGCTCATCGAATTCCACGACGCGGCACGCGGCAGTGAGAAGCCGTTCGAGGCCATGCACAACATCTGCGAGAAGGGGCAGAGCAAGGCCATCCTGGGCAGCACCCTGACCACGGACACCCAGGGCGTGGGCAGCCAGGCCCTGGGCGAAATCCACAACGAGGTGCGCCTGGACATCCTGCGGAGCGACGCCCGGCAGATCGCGAGCACGCTCACGCGCCAGCTCTGCGCGCCCCTGGCCTGGCTGAACGCGGGCGTCACGGACGGGGCGCTCATGCCGGTGTTCGAGTTCGACACCAACCGCCCCGAGGACCTGGAGAAGCTGGCCAAGGCCCTGCCGATGCTCTCCGACGTGATGGACATCCCGGCCGCCTGGGCGCACCGGCGCGCGGGCATCCCCATGCCCGAGGACGGCGAGCCGGTGCTGAAGCGCAAGGGCCAGGCCACGGCCGCACCCGGGGAGCCCGCCGCGCCGCCGCAGCCCAGGAAGGCGGAGGCCACGGCCGCGCTTTCCGCTGAAGAGGGCGAGGCGGACGTGGACGCCGGGCTCTTCCCGGATCAGGACGCCGTGGACGCGGCCACCATCCCGGACGCCGTGCTCACGGCCCTGGCCCGGGACCTCCTGGCCCCGATCCTGGAGGAGGCCCAAGCCGGGACGGCCCCGGAGGCCCTGCTGGGCAAGCTGGCGGAGCTGTACCCCAAGATGGACACGAGCGGCCTGGAAGAACTGTGCGCGCGGGTGCTGTTCGTGGGGGAGCTGTGGGGGCGCTTGAGCGCGCAGGCTGAAACCGGCGACGCCTGATGCCCCAGCCCGTCAACCTCTCCTTCGCCATGGGCCTGCCCCCCAAGGACGCCGTGGCCTACTTCGAGTCCAAGGGCCACCGCATCACCTGGGACTGGAAGGAGATGGACCAGGCCGCCCACGCCCAGGGCTTCACCGTGGCCAAGGCGGCCCAGCTCGCCGTGCTCCAGGACATCCGGGAGGCCGCGCGGGCCGCCCTCAATGAGGGCAAGACGGAGGCGTGGTTCCTCAAGCACCTGGAGCCCAAGCTCTGCGAAAAGGGCTGGTGGGGCAAGCAGCCCATGGTGGACCCGCGCACCGGCGAGGAGCGCCGCGTGCAGCTGGGCAGCCCGGCGCGCCTGCGCCTGATCTACCGCCAGAACATGCAGACCGCCTTCATGGCCGGGCGCTACAAGCAGATGCTCGAAAACGCCGACGCCCGGCCCTGGTGGCAGTACGTGGCCATCCTGGACGGCAAGACCCGCCCGGCCCACAAGATTCTGAACGGCCGCACCTTCCGCTACGACGATCCGTTCTGGTCCAGCCACTACCCCCCCAACGGCTTCAACTGCCGGTGCAGGGTCCGGGCGCTCTCGGATTCGCGCATGGAGGCGGAGAAGGTCACGCCCGAATCCGGCGTGGGCAACATGGTCACGGAAGAGGTGGCCACGGTGGACCGGGCCACGGGTCAGGAGGCGCGCCGCAAGGTCACGGGCTACAAGATCCCGGAGACGGGCTACACCATCTTCACGGACGTGGGCTTTTCGGCCAACCCGGGCGCGAACTGGCTGGGCCAGCAGCTGGAGGACGTGGTGCGCCGCATCGAGGCCGCGCCACCGGAGATCGCGCGCCAGATCGTGCGGGACATGGGAGAGCGGGTGCTCCCCGACTGGCTGGAACGGCCGGTGGCCTTCTTCCCCCTGGTGGTGGTTCCCGAGGCGGACGCGGCGCTCATCGGGGCCAAGTGCCAGGTGGGGCGGCTCTCCCAGGCCACGGCCGGGAAGCAGACCAGGAACCACCCGGAGCTTGGCCCGGCGGACTACCGGGCCGCCCAGGACGCGGTTGACCAGGGGGAGAAGCTCAAGGACGGGGCGCGCAGCCTGCTCTACGTGCTGGACGAACCGGGCGGGGTTGTCGTGGTGGTGAAGGCCACGGTGGAGGGGGACGAGATGTACGTGCAGAGCCTGCGGCGTCTGAGCCGTGACGAGGCGGAACGTGACCGGGTGGTGCGTCGGGTGAAACGCAAAAGCGCCCGCCCCCAAGGGGACGAGCGCTGATTGCCTGGCGGATGGCGAGGCCCCTCACCCGCTTGCGCGGAAACCTCGCATGGCGCTCCGGGCTTCCGCCCGTGCTACGGCCGAGAGAATGTTACCGTGTCACATCCACCAGGGACAGTTAGGAAATAGCCATGATCGAAATCTTTGTAAACACCTCCCCCGTGGACGCCCTGCTCATGCGCATCGTCGCCCTGGGCGCGAACATGACGCCCGTCACCCGGCCCCTGGCGGGCGTGCTGGCGGACATCCCGGAGCGGGCCTTCGCGGGCCAGCGCGACCCGGTGACGGGAGCGCCCTGGGCACCGCTCAAGCCGGTGACGGTGAACCGCCGGGGCAGCTCCACGCCGATCCTCCAAGTGAGCGGCATCCTGGCGGGCAGCATCCAGGCCGAACACGGTCCGGACTTCGCCCGCGTGACCACGAACGTGCCCTATGCCCCCACGCATCAGTTCGGGGCCAAGAAGGGCCAGTTCGGAAGGACCAGACGCGGGGGGCCGATTCCATGGGGCGACATCCCGGCCAGACGGTTCTTCGGCGTCGGGCCGGAGGACGAGGCCGAAATCGCACAGACGACCTCCAGCGCCCTCCAGCGGTTCCTTGGCGGGCGCTGATGTGCCGACAGCCCCTGCGATGGATTCTAACGGGGCGCTAACGCAATAAACGCATCATAATGTCCACACAATAGACGGATTGTCAGTCGCCATCCTGAAAATAGACATCAAGCAAGCGCCTGTAAAAAAACTTAAATCGTGCAGGCATCATGCGCATCAAATCATTCTTGACCAGTGTAATAACATTCGAGTTCTTTAGATATTTCCCAAGGACTGATTCAGGAATATACCTTAACCATTCTATTTTAAATTTAGCATAATTAAAGCCCGCTGGATTAATCACAAATCCTGAGAAATCAGTTCGTGTTGAAATTTTGTCGACAATCGAGTCCGGCAGAACAATAAGCTTCGCAACATGAAGAGCAGAGGCGTTTGATATAATTTCGCTATAGTCTGCATCGTATTGATCGATCTTGTTAATATTTTTAGTCAAATATTCCACAACACGCTTTGAAATATCTTCAGAGCAGGCCACGGAGGAGCGTAATGCTTCTAACAAAATATCAATACGTATCGATTCATAAACGCCATCATACTTGTCGATTGCAATATTGCTAATGACACTCTCAATATGAGAGCGCTCAGAAATTGGCAGAACCGCGCACATGTCGATGCAAATATATTGGAACAAACGGTATCCATGTATATCATCTGAGGAAATCAATGCGTCAACACGACACAAGAATGAGTCAATTGTAATGGCACTTTTTTCGTAAATCTTTCCATATTCTGCTGAGATATAAAATATATTTCTTAGTAGTCTAGAAAATTCATCAAACAAAACGTCAAAGTGCCCAGCAATACACATGTTGAGCAACAGTTGCACAAAATGTTCAAAGTCAAAACCAGATAGTATACTTGGACTATTTTTGTTTAGACTTGCAAGTATAATGCTCGCGTATTCATAATTACGCTTGGCAGTGACTATATACTGAAGATATATATTTAAAGCATTTTGAACTAAAACATGATCAGCGTTGGATCGTGCCAAGAGTAGCATCAGAATGTGTGTGGTGTTCGGCTGATTGAAAAATGAAAACTTGTGCTTGCTAGAATTTTCAATTGCTAAAATCATATTGTCACAGGCGTCTTTCGAGAGCACAATTCTATCCATGCTGTTGTTCGAAAACATAGCAGAAACATCGTCAAATGTCATGCAGTTAGCAGCTATGAATATGCAAAAATAATCAATTTCAGACGCCTTAAAGTGATCATCAGGACTGATAAATGGATTCTTCTCGGCTGGAGTTATGCTGTGACTAGCAAATATTGTTCTTACATAATCAACAAGAACGCCTCGATATTGAGTATATGCGTCCATCATAATAAAGTTTGTGACTACAAATAAATAAAAAGTTGTGGCATTGGTGTGCTGCTCTGCGAGTGCAGAATTGAAGGACGCCCCCCCAGACTCGATCATACTCTTTTGGTTCAACACAGCCTCATACTTAGAATTAGAACGGACCAAGTATTCATTCACATAATCGAAGTCGAAAACTTTCTTTAAAGCCATCCCGACATGACGTTGAGAAGGGGCCAGCCTCGACAAGATTCCATCAAGATCAATTTTGTCTGCATAGCTCCATATCTCTGGAAAGTCTGACTTAGGGTGATTGACCTTTATGTAGAATGACAGCAGTTTAATGTTGAACTCAGCAATTGCCATTAATATGTAGTCCTTCGCCTTGTGTGACTCTGCGGAAACCCTTTTCAACTCTGCATAGGATTCAATATAATTCCCAAGTTTGTAGTGGCAATAAGCAGCAGACAAGACATGAGCAGTTCTATCTTCAATAGGCATTCCTGACAAGAGCTTATTGAGCAACAGTTCTAACTTTTCATTGTCAAAGGTAATAATGCTATCAAACATTTCACTTGGAAAACCCAACGAATCATCCTTCAAGTTATTGAAGCGAAATTTATGGCTACCATCACTTAGGCAAAGCGTGTTAATGCCTGCCTTTTTCAGTGTCTTTAGTATTGTTGTCAATTTGACGCGATTTTCTTTAAATACATTTCTCCACCGTTTACCATCATCGAACAATTCAACGTAAAACTTATAATATTCATTGTTGTTTAGAATGGTCAGGTCGCCATGTGCCCTGTAATTATGCACAGCCTTACCACCTATCGCTTCAACTATCATGGACGGGAGCAGTGCATTAAGTTTTGCATAGGGTTCGAGAGCATTGTACAGTTTAGCAACATGGTCTGAGAAAGATACAGCTGGCTTGTTTAGTATATATTGCAATACTGCATAAAGTCTCTTTCCGCTGTCCGCGCCGATCTGTTTATACTCTTCTTCCAGTGCAATTCTTGACAAAAACAGACAATAATCCTGGTCCATTTTTTCAAGGTCTTTAATGTACAGCGTCTTTATGCCTCTTGACTTATAGTAGTCAAATAACAGCTTGCTGTATGTGCGCGATGTATCTATGAGATATGCCTCGTTCATGTGCAGGCCTAATTCATTCTTAACCCACTGGTATAATATTTTAAAATTTGGGTCATCCGTTGAAAACCCTACGAATATTGTTGTATAACTTGACAGCAATGTTTTTACCGTGTTCTCAATCAAACGAAAGTTTGATGAATAAGAAAGATAGTCATCCTCTTTGAGCACAGTATTGCATGTGTCAATGTCTCCATGCATCTTAATTATCATTCTGTTGCTGTCGCCATAGGCAATGTCTTTGTTTTCCTTCACTAGGTGATACTTTGTGTCGCTTTCGTCCACACTAGATTCAATCAGACTGTCGAAGTTGGTTGTAATTATGTGCCAAGGATTTAACTTGACAATAACATTATGTATTGGGTTCGGCTTAAGCCTGCAATCAACTGATTGCCTTAATAGGTCAAAGTATTCTTTGCTGCCTCGTTCGTTGTAGTAATATTGTGGAATTTTAATATAGTCATCGCTCGATAGATTATTAGAATCGACATCGAGTTCGTTGGCGAATTTTTGGACCAACTCAGACCAACTTGGCATTCCAGAATTTAAAGAGACTCCTGAACCAACAAAAACAATGGCCTTTCCAGAACCTAGTGAGTTACGGATTTTTTCTATGCTTGTAAGTATGAATTTCTTCATGATAGCATCTCCATTTAATAACACGAAAGCTTCACGTCCAATAACGAACTGAACCCCTTCACCTATCGCACATAGTCCGCCGCCGCTAAAGCGGCGGACATGCGCACCGCGAAACACTCCCCCACGCACGCTACGGCCGCCCTGGCCGTGCAGCTCACCCCCGACTCCTCGGACCTGCCCGAAGGCTGCAACGTCCAGCTCTTCCCGGACGGCGAGTTCTCCGCCCGAGATGGCCGCCCTGGCGTCATGGAGGGCAGCGAGGCCGAAACCTGGCGCATGGACGCGGACATCGCGGCCGCGCTCATCGCCCAGGTGGAGGCGCGCGAGACGCCGCTCTTCATCGACTACGAGCACCACACCCTCACCGCCAAGGACGGCGGCCACAAGGCCGTGGCCGCCGGGTGGATCGAATCCCTGGTCTACGTCCCTGCCAAAGGGCTCTTCGCCAAAGTAGCATGGACTAACGCGGCACGCCAGCACATCCAGGCGGACGAATACCGCTTCCTCTCCCCCCTCTTCACTTTCGACCTCAAGACCGGAGCCGTCCGCACCCTCATCAACGCCGCGCTCACCAACAACCCGGCCCTGGACGGCATGGCCGCCGTGGCCGCCGCGATGCAAACCCATAAGGAGGATGACCTGATGAACTTACAGGCGGGCCAGACGGCCCTCAGCGAGGACCTGGCGGAGCGCCTCCGCTGGATGCTCAACCTGCCGGTCACGGCCACGGCGGCGGAGATCATCGCCGAGCTGGACAAAGTGAAGGCGCAGCTGGGCGGCGAGGCCGCCGCGTCCGTGAACCTGGTGGCCGTGCTCCAGGCCAAGGACGCGCAGATCGCGGCCCTGACCGCCCAGGCGGGCCAGCCCGACCCGGCCAAGTTCGCCCCGGTGGAGGGCCTCACGGCCCTGACTGAGGAAAACGCCGCCCTCAAGGCCCGCGTGGCCGAGCTGGAACAGGCCAACGGCACGGCCGCACTCTCCGGCCAGATCGACGCCGCCCTCAAGGACGGCCGCGTGAACGTGGGCCTGGAGGGCTGGCTGCGCCACCTGGCCAAGACGAGCCCCGAGCAGGCCAAGGCCTACCTTGACAAGGCCGCGCCCATCGCCGCGCTTTCCGGCATGCAGACCCAGGCTCAGGGGGGCGCTCCCGCCCCGGGCGCGCCGGGCTCCGGCACGGCCGCCCTCACGGCGGAGGAGAAGGAAGCCGCCAAGCTCCTTGGCATGTCCGAGGAAGACTACGCCAAAGGCAAGGAGACCAAGTAGATGGCACTCATCACCCCGGCGATCATCACCGCTCTGTTTACGGGCTTCAAGGCCGAATTCCAGCGCGTATTCGGCGAAACGCCCGCGCATTGGGACAAAGTGGCCACCCTCATGCCGTCCACGTCCAGGGCCAACACCTACGGCTGGCTGGGCCAGTTCCCGCAGCTGGTGGAGTGGGTGGGCGAGCGCGTGCTCAAGGACATGGCGGCCCACGGCTATGCCATCACCAACAAGCTCTTCGAGTCCACGGTGGGCGTGAAGCGCACGGACATCGAAGACGACGAGGTGGGCGTCTACAAGCCCCTCTTCGGCGAGATGGGCCGGGCCGCCAAGAGTTTCCCGGACGAGCTGGTCTACGCCCTGCTGAAGCTGGGGCTCTCCACGGCCTGCTACGACGGGCAGAACTTCTTCGACACCGACCACCCGGTCTACCCCAAGGTGGACGGCACCGGCGTGGCCGCCACCGTCTCCAACTACGACGCGGGCACGGACCCGGCCTGGTTTCTCCTGGACACCTCCCGCGTGCTCAAGCCCGTGCTGTTCCAGGAGCGCACCAAGCCCGAGCTGTCCGCCATGACCGACGGCAAGGACGAAGCCGTGTTCATGACCGACACCTACCGCTTCGGCATCCGCTACCGCTGCAACGCGGGCTTCGGCTTCTGGCAGACCGGCTTCTGCTCCAAGAAAGCCCTGACCGATGCCAACTTCGACGCGGCCTATGACGCCATGTGCGCCTTCAAGGCCGACGGCGGCCGCCCCCTGGGCATCAAGCCCACCCTGCTGGTGGTGCCCACCAACCTGCGCACGGCCGCCGCCGAAGTGGTGCAGGTAGCGCGCCGGTCCGACGGCTCCGACAACCCCAACGCCGGGCTGGTGGACGTGCTGGTCACGCCCTGGCTGAACTAGGAGGGCCACCGTGGACAGAATCGACACCGTGGTCATCACCCGGAGCCTGCGCGGCGGGCACTTCCGGGCGGGCGTCCCTCACGGGGCGGAGGAGAAGCCCTGGCCTTCGGGCACGTTCAGCGCGGAGCAGCTGAAGCAGCTGCGCGCCGATCCGGACCTTGCCGTGCGGGTGCTGGAGGCCTCCGCGCCCAGGGAGACCGGCGTGCAGCCCTCGGCGTCCTGGACGCCCGAGGTGGGGACGCCCGAGGACGGCGCTCCCTCCGGCTCCCAGGCCGCCACCGTTCCTGGAGAGCCCGAAAGCCCCGGGAACGCCCCCGCGCCCGTGGAAGAGACTCCCGAGCCCGTGGACGCTCCTGAACCCGCCAAGAACAACAAAAAGAAGGACTAACGTCCCGTGTACGCCACCGTGCAGGACCTCCTCGACGCCTTCGGCCAGGACGAAGTGATCGCCCTCACCGACCGCGCCCGCATCGGCGAGGTGGACGAAGCCGTGGCCCTGGAGGCCCTTGCCAGGGCCTCCAGCGAGGCGGACAGCTACCTCGCCGCCCGCTACCGCGTGCCCGTGCTCGTGGTTGACCGGGTCCTGACCGACGCGGTGTGCCAAATCGCCCGCTACCGCCTCACGGGGGCGGAGGTGAACGAAACCGACCCCGTGCAGGAACGCTACGACAGGGCCGTCAGCTGGCTCAAGCTCATCGCCCGGGGCGAGATCAACCTGCCAGGGTTCCAGGACCCGGCGGCCACGGCGGGGGACGTGCTGTTCTCCCCGGGCCGCCGGGTCTGGCAGCGCCCGGCCGGGGGCGATGAATGATCGCCGTCATCGAAGAGGCCATCAAGACCCGGATCGCGGAGGCCGGGCTGCCCTACAAGCCCAACGTGGCCACCTACGGCGGGGAGTTCGACGAGGGCCTCGAATGCGTGGTGCGCTCCTTCCCGGCCATCTGGGTGGCCTTCGGGGGCGACGGGCCGGGCAAGGCCCTGGCCATGTCCAAGCGCGTCTGGCGCTTCCCGGCCACCTTCGCGGTCATTGTGGCGGCGCGCAATCCGCGCTCCGAAGCCGCCACCCGCAAGGGCGACGTGCTGAAGGTGGGCACCTACGCCATGCTTGAGGACGTGCGCCGGCTGCTGCTCCATCAGGACCTGGGCCTGGACATCGAGGAGCTGACCCCGGGGCGCACGCGCACGCTGGTCAACGCCCGGCTCAAGAGCAACAGCGTCTCCGCCTACGTCATGGAGTGGCACACCAGCTACGACGTGGTGCTGGGCGAGCCCGGCGGCCCCGAGCCGCTCATGCTGGAGCGCGTGGGCCTGAACTACCATCTGGTTCCGGACGACGGCCAGGCCGACGCCCAGGACCTCATCACTCTGCAAGGAGGCAACCCGTGAACACCATCCGCGTGAAGGCCGCTCCGGGCGTGAAAGTGCCCAGGGAGGGCGCGCCCCGCGAATACATCACCGACGCCCAGGCCGTGGACGTGCCCGCCAGCGCCTACTACCTGCGCCGCCTGGACGACGGCGACCTGGAGCGCGTGACGGACGCCGCCCAGGCCTTGCCCAAGGAGGCCCCCGATGGCCAGTGAGCACATCAGCTTCGACACGCTCCCGGCGTCCATCAGGAAGCCGGGCAAGTATTTCGAGTTCAACACCAAGCTGGCGGTGCGCACCCTGCCCGACAACGAGCAGCGCGTGCTCATCGTGGCCCAGGGCAACTCCGGCTGCGCCCAGGCCCCGCTCACACCCGTGAACGTCTATTCCGACGCGGAGGCGGCCGAGCTGTTCGGGCCGGGCTCCCAGGCGCATCTCATGGCGCGCGCGGCCATCACCGCCAACGCCTACCTGCGCCTCAGCGTGATCGGCGTCGCGGACGACGCGGCCGGGATCGCGGCCAGCTGCACGGCCACGGTCACGGGGCAGGCGGCGGGGCTGGGCGTGGCGGGCCTGACCGTGGGCACGCAGACGGTGCAGATCGCCGTGAGCCTGGCCACCACGGCGGCGGCCATCGCCCAGGCCCTGGCCGACAAGATCAACGCCCATCCTTCCCTGCCGGTGACGGCCGGGGCCGTGAACGGCGTCATCACCCTGACCGCGCGCAACAAGGGCGCGACCGGAAACCTCATCCCCGTGAGCGCCAGCTCCACCGTGGACGGGGTGGCCGTTGTGGTCACGCCCATGGCGGGCGGGGCCACGGACCCGGACATCGCGCCCGCCCTGGCGGCCGTGTTCGCGGACGGGCACGACATCATCGTCACGCCCTACGCCGACCAGACCAGCCTCACCGCCCTACGCCAGCACGTGGACGCCGTAGGCCACGCCCTGGAACAGCGCGGGGCCGTGGGCGTCTACGCCTCCACCGGGACCCTGGCGGCGGCCACCACCCTTGCCGGGCTCATCAATTCCGGGCGCATCACCGGGGCGCTGCTGCCGGGCTCCGTGAGCCTGCCCTGGGAGGTGGCGGCGGCGTTCGCGGCCGTGATCGCCTCCGAGGAGGACCCGGCCCGGCCGCTCAACACCCTGGCGCTTGCGAACATCGCCGCGCCGCCGGTGAAGAAGCGCCTGGGCCGCATGGAACAGGAGACGCTCCTGGCCAACGGCGTCACGCCCCTGGAGGTGGGGCCGGGCGAGAAGGTGCAGGTCGTGCGCGCCATCACCACCTACACCCTGGACCCCCAGGGCGTGGAGGACATCGCGCTCCTGGACCTGACCACCATCCGCACCCTGGATTACGTGCGCCTGGCCTGCCGCACGCGCATCAGCCTGCGCTTCCCCCGCGAGAAGCTCTCCAGCCGCACCGCGCCCAAGGTCCGCTCGGAACTCATCGACGTGCTCCTGAAGCTCGAAGAGCTGGAGATCGTGGAGGAGGTGAAGGCCAACCTGCCCGGGCTCATCGTGGAGCGCGACCTCCAGGACCCCAACCGGCTCAACGCCAAGATTCCCTGCGACGTGGTCAACGGGCTGCACATCTTCGCGGGCCGCATCGACCTGCTGCTGTAAAGGAGACAACGCATGGCGCTCAAGGAATACGTCGGGGCCATCGTCCTGGAAGTGGACGGGGCCGAATACGAGGTCATCGACCTCAACGTGGAGCACGACACCGGCAAGAAGCTGGTCAAGACCATGAACAAGACCGGGCGCGCCCTGGGCTTCCACAAGGGCGTGGAGACCTTCGAGCTGTCCGTCACGGCGGCCATCCCCAAGGACGATCCCAAGGACTGGGAGGCCGTGGAGGGTGCCAAGCTCACCATCTACCCGGCCAGCGACGGCGGCCAGCGAGAGAGCTATTCGGATTGCGTGTGCATCTCCGCCGGGCGCAAGTACAGCGTGGAGAACGAGGCGCGCGTGGACCTCAAGTTCCTGGCCCTGGGCCACACCAAGGAGTAGCCGCATGAGCGGGACCACCGTCACCGGAACCCTCAAGTACGGGCACGTGGACGCCGAGGGCGTGCGCCACGCCGAATTCGAGATGCGCGCGCCCACCCTGGGCGACATGGAGTGGGCCGTGGAGCAGGCCCCGGACGGGGCCTGCCCGGCCAAGCTGGCCCGGTTCATCTGGTCCCGCGCGCTGGTGCGCCTGGGGAGCCTGCCGCCGGAAAAGATCACCCCGGAGCTGCTGGAGGGGCTGCACTACGCCGAGTATTCCGTCCTGGACGACGCCGAGAAGGAGCTGGCGGGAAAGCTCGCGCCCGCGAGCGCCAGCTGAGGGAGCTTCGGCTCCTGGAAACAGCGCTCGCGGGCCGGTCCTTCACCCTCCAGGAGATCCGTTCCATGACCATGCCCCAGATCGAATCCTTCGTGGCCATCCTCACCGGCAAGGCCCCGGCCCCCGGCCGGGGCCGCCACATCGTGCCCAGGCGGAGGCGTTAGATGGCCAAGGGCACCGTCCTCGAAGTCATCCTGCGCCTGCGCGACGAGCTGGGCGGCCAGGCCCGCAAGGCCCTGGACTCCATCACCCAGGCGGCCCGGGGCACGGCCCAGGGGGCGGGCGTCACGGCCCGCGCCCTGCGCCAGGTGGGCGAGAACGCCCGCGAGGCCTCGGGCGGCCTCCAATCCGCCGGGCGCGCCGCCGGGGCCTTCAGGAGCGACCGCCTGACGCGCGCGGCCCAGGAGGCGGCCCGGATCACGCGGGAGTCCCGCGAGGCCCGGCGCGAGCTGGACGCGGCCTCCAAGTCGGGCGAGCGCCTGGCCGGAGCCCTGACCAAGGCCGGGGGCGCGGGCCGGGCAGCCATGAACGCCATGCGCGGCATCGGCCAGGTGGGGGCGGGCGCGGCGGCCGGGGCGGGCGTCGCGGCGGCGGCCCTGCGCCAGCCCATCGCCTTCGAGAAACGCATGACGCTTATGGCCAACACCGCCTACGCCGACGAGAAGGACCCGGCCAAGCGCCTGGCCGGACGCGGCAAGCTGGTTGACGCCGTCCACGCGGCCGTGCGCGAGGGCGGGGGCACCCGCGACGAGGCGGCCGAGGCCCTGGACAAGATGCTGGCCTCCGGGGCCATCAAGTCCGACGCCGCCCAGCGGCTGCTCCCCACCATCCAGAAGTTCGCCACCGCCTCCGGCACGCAATCGGGCGACATCGCGGACATCGTCATCCGTGGCGTGCAGAACAAGTTTTTCCGCGAGGACGAAGCCGCCCTGGCCCTGGACAAGGCATTGGTGGCCGGTCAGTCCGGCGGCTTCGAGCTGAAGGACATGGCCAAGTGGCTGCCCAAGATGCTGGCCCTGGGCTCCGGCATGAAGAGCATGGCCGGGTTCGAGCAGATGCTCGCCTATTCCCAGGCGGCGGCCACCACGGCGGGCAGCAAGGACGACGCGGGCAACAACCTGGTCAACCTGCTCCAGAAGCTCAACAGCCAGGACACCCAGAAGGACTTCGCCAAGCTGGGCATCGACCTCACCGGCACGCTCACCAAGGCCCGGGAAAAGGGCAAGCTGCCCCTGGAGGCCTTCGGCGACCTCATCGAACAGCAGGTCATGGGCAAGGACAAGCGCTATCAGGCCCTCAAGAAGCGCCTCGGCTCCGCCCAGGGCGACGAGAAGCAGCAGATTCTGGGCGACATGGCCGACCTGGCCAGCGCTTCGGCCATCGGCCAGGTGGTGCAGGACCGGCAGGCCCTGCTGGCGCTCCTGGCCGCCATCAACCAGAAGGACTACGTCAAGCAAATCCTCGGGGACATGGCCAACGCCTCCGGCGAGGGCGAGCGCAGCTTCGCCACCTACAAGGGGTCCACGGCCGCCTCGGTGGAGCGCGCCGCCAACGAGGCGGAGATCGCCCGCTCCAACATGCTCTCGGACGCCTCCGGTCCGCTCAAGGCTCTGGCGGACGGCGCGGCCGACCTGGCCCAGAGGTTCCCCGGCCTGGCCACCGTTGCCATGGAGGCCACAACGGCCATCGGGGCCATGACGGCGGCAGCCGCCGCGTTCGGGGCCATGCGCATGTTCTCGGGCGGCGCTGGCGTGACGGCTGCCGCTTCCGGCGGGTGGCTGGCGCGCTCCGCCTCCTCGCTCGCGGGGGGGGCGTCGCGCTCCCTCCCGTGGCTCTCCGCTGGCGTGGCCGCGTGGGACATCTACCAGACCGAAAACGACTCCACGCTCACCCGCGCCCAGAAGAACGTCAAGAATTCCGAAACCTACGGCGAGACGGGCGGGGCCTTGGCTGGCGCGGCCATGGGCGCTGCCGTGGGATCGGCCGTCCCCCTGGTAGGCACGGCCCTGGGCGCGCTCCTGGGAGGCCTCGCCGGGTGGTTCTCCGGCGGCATGGCCGGGCGCGGCGTGGGCAACATGCTCTGGGGGCCGTCTCAGGAGACCACCGAAGCCGCCCGGCAGCTCGTGGTGGAGGATCGCGGCGTCATCAAGGTGGAGTCCGTCCTGAAGCTGGACGGCCGCGAGGTGGCCCGCGTGGTCAACGATCACAACGCCTCCGAGGCTCGGAGAGACTGATGGCCTGGAAGGATACGTTGCAGGACGCCAGCTTCAAGGGCGTCAAGCTCGCGGTGTGCAGCACCTCCGACACGGCCGAGCGCGCCCAGGTGCGCCACGAATACCCCTACCGCGACGGCGCGGAAGTGGAGGACCTGGGCAGGCGCGCCCGGAGCGTGCGCCTCCAGGCCGTGTTCTGGGGCAAGGACTACGAGGCGGGACTCCGCAAGCTCCTGGACGCCCTGGACAAGCCCGGCCCCGGGGAGCTGGTCCACCCGGTGTTCGGCTCCATGAACGCGAGCCTCCTCTCCTACGCCGTGGAGCACCACGAGGACAACCCGGACTTCGCCCAGGTGAGCCTGGACCTGGTGGAGGCCGAGCCCGACGCCCCCTTCTTCGCCGGGGGCGCTTCCGCCAAGGCCAAGGCCCTGGCCAACGCCTCGAAGCTCCAGGGCTGGCTCGACAAGCTCAAGAGCCTGAACCTCTCCGCCGTGCAGGGCTGGGCCGGGAAGCTGAACAACGTCCTCTCCCAGGTGGCCCGGGGCGACCTGCTGGGCGCGGCCCGGGGCGTGTTCTCCGAGGCCGCCTCCCTGGCTGGCGTGGCCGTTCCCGCCGTGCCGGGCGTCTTCGGGCAGGGGCTTGGCCTGCTGGGCACGGCGCAATCGCTCGTTTCCAACGTGTCCACCCTGGCCACCACCGACGTGTTCGGCCGCTTCGCGCCCCTGGCCAGCCTGTCCGGCCTGCTACCCAACTTCTCCGTGAGCGAGTCCGGCGCGCGCCGCGCCTATCCCATGGTCCCGGCGCTCTACGCCGGAACGCCCGTGAGCGGCCCGCTCACCAGCGAGGCCGCGCCCCGGCCTGTGGTGGTCACGCCTCCGGCGGAACAGACCAACCCCGCGCCCGCCCCGGACCTCTCCACCCCGGCCGGGCAGGGCAGGGCCATGGCCGCCGCCACGCTCAACCTGGCCTCAGCCATGGCCGTGGCCCAGGCCGCCTCGGGCGTGCTGGTGGCGGAGACGGCCGCGCCGTCCCTCACCCCGGCCGAGGTGGAGGCCGTGGTGGGCGTCTCCCGCCAGCGCTTCCAGGACACCATTGACGAGGCCCGGGCCATCTTCCCCGCCCAGACCGCCTACCCCATGGTGGAGGCCATGCGCTCCGCCGCCCTGGCCGTGCAGGACCTGGGAGCCCAGGTTATCCAGCTGCACCCGCCCGTGGTGGCCGTGGCGGCCCCGGCCCTGTGCAACCTGCACCTCCTGGCCCACTGGCTCTACGGCGACCGCACCCGCTCCGAGGAACTGGCGCGCCTCAACCCCGGCGTGCGCAACCCGAACTTCATCGCCCCTCGGCAGGTGCTCAGTGGCTACGCCCGGTGAGGACCGCCTCACCCTGCGGGTGGGCGGCGGCGAGCATCGGGACTGGACCTCCTACACGATAGATTCCGACCTCCTCACCCCGGCCGACGCCTGGCGCGTGACCCTGGGCATCCCCGTCGGGGACATCCCGCCTGGCGTGCGGCCCTGGGCTCCCGTGGAGGTGCTCCTGGGCGGCGACGTGCTGCTCACCGGGCGCATCGACCGCGTGGAGCGCGAGCTGGCCAAGGACACCCAGAGCCTGACCATCTCGGGCCGCGACAACGCCGCCGTGCTGGTGGATTGCTCCGCGCCCGTGTTCACCCAGCGCGAGGCCACGTTGCAGGAAGTGGTGGACCTTGTGGCCCGCCCCCTGGGCGTGGAGAAAATCCGCGTGGAGACCGAAGGCCGCAAGGAGAAGGTCGCCGTGGAGCCGGGCGAGCGCGCCTGGGACCTGCTGGCCAAGGCCTGCGAGGCCAACGGCTGCTGGGCCTGGTGCGAGCCGGACGGCACGCTGGTGGTGGGCGGGCCGGACTACACGGCCGCGCCCGTGGCCACGCTGGTGGTGCGCTTGGACGGCAAGGGCAACAACACCCTCAGCCTCGCCGTGCGCGAAGACGTGTCCGGCCGGTATTCCGAGGTCACGGTGCTGGGCCAGACCCACGGCACCGAGGACAAGGAGGGCCGCCACGACATCATGCACCGGGAGACGGACCCGGACGTGCCCGGCTACCGGCCGCTCATCATCCCCGAGGGCGAGTGCGACAACCAGGAGGAGGCCGCGCGACGGGCCAGGAAGCAGCTGGCGGATTCTCGCCTGGAGGGCTTCGAGATCACGGCCCGGGTGCGCGGCCACCGCGTGGGCGGCGCGAGCGGCGAGCCCTGGCGGCCGGGCCAACGCGTGCAGGTGGTGAGCGAGCCCCACGGCCTGGACGGCGTGTACTTCCTCATGAAGCGGACCTTCACCGGTGGCCGGGACAGTGGGAAGATCACCGAGCTGGTGCTCAAGGAAGACGGCGTCTGGCTGCCGGAGCTGGCCTCGGGCTTCAAGTCCAAGAAGAAGGGCAAGAAGGCCCTGGAGGTGGTGGAACTGCCATGAAGGACGTGGACCGCCTGGACGCCCGCATCGGCCGCGCCCTGGGGCGAATCCGCCTGGCCTTCCGGGCGGCGCTCACGGCCCTGGACACCAAGCCCGGCGTGCAGCTCATGCAGGCGGACGGCCTGAGCGGCGAGAAGCTCCAGGCCAGCGAGCTGTTCCAGCACTTCGGCTTCACCTCTGCCCCGCCCGAGGGCACGCAGTGCATCGTGCTACCCCTGGGCGGCAGGACGGCGCATTCGGTCATCGTGGCCACCGAGGCCGGGGCCTACCGCGTAGACGGGCTGAAAAGCGGCGAGGTGGCCGTGTACAACCAGAGCGGCGCGCGGATCGTCCTGAAGGAAGACAGGATCATCGAAATCGACTGCGACGAGCTGAAGATCACGGCGAAGAAGTCCATCCGCATGGAGGCCCGCGAGATCGAAGCCACCGCCAGCGAGCGCATGGGGTTGTACGCGCCGGAATGGGAGATGGGCGGGGAAGAGAACGGCGGCAGCGAGGCCTTGTGGAGGGGCAACGTCCACTTCACGGGCACGTCCATCGCGGACGTGGACCACGTGAGCGGGGAGGTGAGCTTAAGGCACCACGTCCACCGGGAGAATGACGGCGGCGGGCCGACGGAGGAGCCGGAGGGAGGGGGAGAAAAGGCAGGTTGATGACTTTAAACTCTACAAATACTATTTTGTTCTCTCTGGAATTCTTGATTTGATTCTAGCTGCAACCTCAGGTCCGTCATTTACCAATACCATTAATAGTTCGATGATCCTTAAGCATGTCTCGACATCTTCCATTCTTGGGACATTAGAGCGGTGTACAACACTATGTCCAACATCAAGAATCGTCGTCAACATGCCAAGCTGGTCAATAGAAATGTGTCCTTTGTCGCAGAGATATCCAATATTTTTCTCAAAATTTTGGTTCTTCCCAGTAATCGAAACAGCAAATCTGTCAATCAACGTCCTAATTCCAGCCGCTGCAAGCTGTGGCATGTCATTGTTGATTGCCTTATAAATTTCATCATGCAAAGATTTTACTGCATATTCATCAGTAACGAAAATATCAAAGGACAATGAGCCTGCTTTCTTTTTCTCAATTTTTGGGAAGTATATTTTTGTTGTTACTGGAGGATCATCTGGGTCAGAGTCTTGCCATTCTGAAAACCATTCTTCGTGCAAGAAAAAGTTAGTTTCGCATCCCATGCACTGTAGTATAGAATACTCATCCCATCCGCTAATGGGTGCGTCTTCGTCATCCCAGTGGATTTTATGTGAGCGAATCGTAACGCAGTTTGTTAGTTTGCAACAACGTGGGCAAGGGTGCTTCGATATATTGCTCGACATAGAAAGCTACCACCGCATTCAATATGGAATTGTTCTAGCCGTTCATGAGGCCAAGTTGCCTATGTTACGACAACATGCACTTAACAAGCACTTCCATCGCGGACGTGGACCACGTGAGCAGAGAGGTGAGCCTGCGGCACCACGTGCACCGGGAGAACGACGGCGGCAGGACAACGGAGGAGCCTGCTGTTAGCTACCCTAAGTTACTCGGCATGAATAGTGACGTCATAGCCGAGAGATTTTAGTGCCTTGGATGTACGACCGTTCCGAGGCGGGAACCTGTCTGGCAATGCCCAGCCTACTAGTTCTCCAAAGGAGCTAATGGCAAGTCCTCGAATTTTCCACTTAGGATCAGTTACGGCATCCCAAATTCGCTCTGGCAAATGGTCTGGTGATCCGCCATACAGTACGTGATCAATGACTTGGCAAACGTTATACCCGCCGAGTGATACGTCACTCCAGATCATTTTAGAAAGTGCATCAACTTTATCTTGAACCGTGTACTGCCCGCCTGACGGGAGGCCAACCTTGTGATTGTCGACCCTTCGTGCATAGTCTTTGATGGCATGCACGCCACCACATATCATTGCAAATGATTCAATTGTCATCGACGCGAGGCTTTCTTTTGAAAGTGCGCTCATTAGTGCAGGACCAGTGTCATTCAACATTACATCTTCACCGTGTGGTGCGTTAGGCAGCCGACTCCACCAGTGGATAGCCTCATCGAGGGCATTCTCTTTTCTGTCTTTGTTTTTAATGTAATAATCATTGTATTTTGCATTTCGGCCATCGAACGTGTTGTTGTAATAATGAGCGTGTAAAAACTGATCAACCTGAGCACCTCGTGGGGTTGATTCATGCACCCAGGCCGGACGGTTGCCCTCTTTGCTAATTCTATCTCCAATATCCCTCAATTCTTGAAGTGTAGAGTGCCACTCGTCTAAAAATTTACTGCGCTGCCTTGCCTTTGCACTTTTAGGAGCAGTCTGAACTAAGCCGGACCACTTCTTAATGGCAGGACATCCCCAGAATTCATCTGCATTGGGCTTGGATAAATGAAGTGCGCGTTCCCGTTTTTTGACTGCGTTGAATAGCTCATCAGTTAGTGGAGTTGATTTGTCCTGGAGCAGCTGAAATAAATCGTCGATGTCATTAGCCATCTCGTCGGTAATCTCGCTTTCATCAAAAAAACAGCCGGTCTCAACATTCGAATACCACGCACTTCCAGATAGGTTTGCCGACCCGATGTACAGACCAGACCCTTTCCACCATATTACTTTTGCATGGTGATGCTGAACAAGGCGACATATATATCTCTGTGAACGCCTCTTGATGAATCCGTCAAGTATTGACGATGAAACCGCTATGCCATCATCAAGTCTTCCGTAAAATGTCAGCGGTATTTTATTGTTCCAGCACCAGTCAAAAAGGAGTGACGATTGTGTTGCATATGCGACAGCTGCTAGGACTTCTTCAGTTTTTCCATGGTCATTGTCGATAATATACTGAAGGTAGTGCCCATTGATTCCATTCATTAGCAACCGCATACGGACGACTCCTGTTCGATACTATTGCTCAAACCTTCATCTCCACTGAACCCCTTCACCTATCCCGCCTCCCCTGCCCGCCACTAAAGTGGCGGCCATGGGCATCGACCAGGCCATTGATCCGTACACCGGCGAGTACTTATCCGCCCGAATAAGCCATCTGGGCAACGCCGTCTACATCCGTCTTGCCACGCCGCTGGGCTCCTGGTGGGCCGATCCGTCCATCGGCTCGCGCCTGCACGAGCTGGCCCGCTCAAAGGACCTCCCGCGCATCGGCGTCCTGGCCCGGCAGTATGCCGAGCAGGCCCTGCGCCCCCTTTTGGATGACGGTCGCGCCCGCTCCATCGCCGTGGAGGTGGAGCAGCCCCACGACGGCCGCTGCCTCCTGCTCATCACCGTGGAGGACGCCACGGGCCGCGAGGCCACCTTCCAGCATCCGGTGAGGGTGTCCTGATGTACACCGTCCCCACCTTCGAGGCCGTGCGCGAGGCCTACCTGCGAGACATCCTCAACCTGCTGCCCGACGCGGCAACGGACCCGGATTCGGACCACTACATCCGCGCCACGGCCCTGGCCTCCGCCGTGGTTGGCCTCTATCACCATCAGCTCTGGATCGCCCGCCAGGTGCTGCCGGACACCTCCGATCCCGAATGGCTGGATCGCCACGCGGCCCTGCGCGGCATCACCCGCAAGCCCGCCATCGCGGCCACGGGTCAGCTGGTCATCCAGGGCGCGGCCGGATCGGTCATCCCCTCGGGAGAGGCCGTTAAGCACGTGGCCACGGGGCTCACCTTTCTAACGTCCGGCCAAGCCATCATCAGTCAGGACGGCACGGCCACCGTGGCCGCCCTGGCCGCCGCGCCCGGCGTCATGCCCGCGCTCGTGGCGGAGCCGGTGCTATTCTCCCAGGCCCCGGCGGGCGTGCTGCCCCAGGCCAGCCTGACGCTCTCCGGCGGCGTGGACGCCGAGACGGACGCCGAGCTGCTGGCCCGGCTCCTGGACTACCTCCAGCACCCGCCCGGCGGCGGCAACGTCCACGACTACCGCCGCTGGGCGCTGGCCGTTCCCGGCATCTCCCGGGCCTGGACCTTCCCCAACCGCCGGGGTCTGGGCAGCGTGGATGTGGCCGTGCTGGGGCCGGAAGGCGCGCCGTCTCCCGAGGCCCTGGCCGCCGCGCAGGCCGCCGTGGACGCCTCCCGCCCGGCCGCCTGCCGCGACGCCTGGGTGCTGGCCCCCACGCCCGTGGCCGTACTCGTCTCCGTGGCCGTGCGCCTGGACGCCAGCGTGACCACCCTGGCTCTGCTCACGGCGCGCCTCCAGGAAGCCCTGGCCGCCGAGTTCAAGGCCCTCGCGCCCGGCCAGACCGTCTACCGCTCACGCATCGAGGCCGTCGTCTCCGGGCAGCCGGGCGTGCTGGACCGGGTGGTGCGCGTGCCCCAGGCCAACTTCGCGGCCGTGGTGGACCGCGAGCGCCTGGAGTGGCCGCGCCTGGGCCTGGTGCAGGTGGAGGCGCTTTGATGGCCGGTCATGCCGAGCTGCTCGCCCAGCTGCTGCCCTCCAGCTACGCCCTCACCGGCCCCATCGAGGCGGAGCTGGCTGCCGAGGGCGCTGCCCTGGACCGCGCCCTGGCCGTCTCCCTGGACCCCTTGCGCGGGCTCACGCCCCTGCAATCCCTGGAGTGGCTGGAGGACTACGAGCGCTGCTACGGCCTGCCCGGCCACTGCCGCCAGCCCGGCCTGCTCATCCAGGAGCGTCTGGCGCTCTTGACCGTGGCCCTGGCGGAGCGCTCCGCCATCAACCGCGACTACTACGTCTGGCTGGCCGCCCAGCTGGGCTACACCATCACCATCCAGGAGTTCGGCCAGTTCCTGGCCGGGCACTCCGCCGCCGGGGACCGGCTCACCAATTACGAGGGCTTCTTCACGGCCGGGAGCCGCGCCGGGGAGCCCCTGCGCCAGGGCGCGCCCTGGCAGTACGTCTGGGTGGTCCACGCCGGGGGCGAACCCACGGCGCTGTTCCGCGCGGGCGTCTCGGCCGCCGGGGAGCCCCTGGCCAGTTGGAGCAACGCGCTGCTGGAGTGCGCCATCCGCGCGGCGGTCCCGGCGCACACCTTATTCCACTTCGCCTACGGAGGATGACCCATGCACAGAATCGACGGCCCGGGAGCCGTGAACAACCTCTTCAGCGCGGGCGACCCGACCGTCCCGCAGATGGCCACGGTGGTAACGCCTGAGTGGCTGAACGACGTTCAGGAGAACATCGCCCGCGTGATCCTCGCCGCCGGGATCACGCTGGTGAAGGGCGACTATGACCAGCTGCGCCAGGCCCTCGCCATCCTCTCCGGCTCCGGCCTGGTGGGCGAGGTGATTCCCTGGTTCGCCGACGAGCTGCCCGCAAGCGGCGACTGGCTCAAGGCCCAGGGGCTCCAGCTGCCCAAGCTGGACTACCCCCTGCTCTTCGACGTGTGGGGCTACACCTACGGCGGGGAAGGGGCGCTCTTCGGCACGCCGAAGCTGAACGGCATTTTCCTGCGCGGCGTGGACGACGGCGCAGGCGTGGACCTGGACACCGACATCCGCACAAACCGGGGCGACGGCGTGACCGGCGACCGCGTGGGCACCAAGCAGACCAGCGCCACGCTGGACCATGTGCACGGTCTGTTCGTGGGCAACCCGGGCACCGGCGTGGGGTCTGAAAACGGCGGATTCGGCACGGCCTACGCTGGCAGCGGCACGGTGCAGAGCACGGCGGGCCTGCTCTCCCAGACCGAAGGCGGCATGTTCATGACCGGAGCCAACTCCGGCTGGCACCGCAACCAGATATCCCGCTACGAGACGCGCCCGGTGAACATCGCCGTGCAATACATCTTCCGTTGGAGGTAGCCGTGCAAGTGTACCTTTACGACGATCAAGGCCTGCATCTCAGGGCGTACACCCCGCCCGTCTCGCCCGCGCGCCCGCAACAGGAGGACGGCAGCCCCAACTACCTCTTCCCGGCCAACTGCACCGCCGTAGCCCCGCCCGAGACCGGCGACGGCCAGGCCGCAGTGTTCGACGCCCAGGCCAACGCCTGGCGCGTGGTGGAGGACCACCGGGGCAAGATCGCCTGGGGCACGGCCACCCGACAGCCCCTGGCCGTCCAGTCGCTGGGGCCGCTGCCCGAAGGCTGCACCCTCGCCGCGCCGCCCACGCGCTTTCACGTCTGGAGCGGCCAGGACTGGCAGCCGGACATGGCCGCCGTGACGGCCTATGCCGAGGCGGTCATCGACGCCCAGGCCGACCAGCAGCTCTCGCCTTACATGAGTCTCTCCGCCGGGCGCGCCATGACCTACATGGCCAAGGAAGCCCAGGCCCGGGCGTTCCTGGCCGCCTCGGAGCCCGTTGCGGCGGACTATCCGCTCATCGCGGGCGAGGTGGGCATCACCGGCGCGACGCCGCGCGAGGTGGCCGAGACTATCCTGGCCATGTCCCAGGCGTGGCACTCCATCGGGGCAGCCATCGAGGCTGCCCGCCTGGCCGCCAAGAAGCAGGTCCGCGAGGCCGCGAGCCCGGAGGCCGTCCAGGCCGTGCTGGACTCCCTGACCTGGCCCGCGCCGGGGCAGGCGTGAGCGCCATCCCCACGGCGGTCGTCACCGTCCGTTACCTGGACGGCCAGGGGCAGCCCGTGCAGGGGGCCGCCGTCAAGGCGTCCCTGACGGCCCAGGAGCGTTACCAGGGCATGGAGGTCCCGGGACTGGCGGAGGGCGTCACCGATGCCCACGGCGAGGCGGTGCTGGCGCTGTTCCCCAACGGTCTGGGCTCCCTTGGCAGCTCCTGGAGCCTGTCCGTGGGCGGGTTCGTCCGGTTCGTGGCCGTGCCCGACGCCCCCTGCACCGTGATCGTCGGCCCCCACGTCACCACGCCCGTCACCGGGCCGCAGGGCCTCGCCGGGCCGAAGGGGGACAAGGGCGACCAGGGCGCGCAAGGCCCCCAGGGGCCGCAAGGGGAGCAAGGCCCCGAAGGTCCGCAAGGGCCGGTCGGCGCACGTGGCCCGGAGGGGCCGCAGGGGCCTCCCGGCGAGGGCAGCTCCAACGGCGGCGCGGGCTCGGCCCTCACCCTGGCCGAACGCTACACGTATTTCGGAGATTTCTAGGAGATCACCATGGGCTCTACCCCTGCCTTCCCCGGCCTGCCTGCCACCACGGCGGCGCACGCACTCATGGACACCGACTTCGCGGCGTTCGTCACGTTCTACGAAGCCGCCTCCGAGGCATCAGGCGGCAATGGCGTGCTCCTGGGCCGCCTGCGCGCCGCCAGCGACTGCGCGATTGCAACCACCCTCCAGTTCGCCCGGCGTCTCTCGGGCGCGGACTACGTGCTGGGCGAGGTCCAGGTCCCGGCCGGGTCCGGCACCGACGGTTCGACCGCCTGGACGGACCTCATGGACCCCCTCAACCTGGGCCGGGCGCTCACCCTGGCCCCGGGCGAGGCCCTGCGCGTGCGCGCCAAGGTCGCGGTGGCCGCAGGCAAGCGCATCGACCTAACCGCCGAAGTCGCGCCGCTCTAGGGGGATGGCATGAGTCTGTACGCATTCAAAGGCGGGGGCGCTGACGGCGGGGCTCTCCAGCCCTGGTCCCAGGTGCTCACCCTGTCACAGGCTGGCGATGGTCTGGCGAAGCTCGCCGCGCTCTATAACAAGCGCACCGAAACGAGCGTCACGGGGACGCTTCAGCTTCCCAGCGAGCTTGATGGCCCCATGCACGTTGCCGTCTGGGACAAGGACGTGACCCTCAACGGCGCGACGATTACGGTGCTGAACAAATGCCGTGGCCTGTTCTGCCTCTTCCTTGGCAACGTGACTGTCACCGGAAGCGCCTCCAAAATTCACATGGATGGCATGGCGAGCGTCAACAAGGACTGGGAAAACTACGACATTAGCATTCCCAAGGCGCTTTCACTGTCGTCTGACATGGTGTCCCAGGCCGCAATCATGAACATGGTCCGGGAGAAGAACTACTTCGTTGGTGATCCGCAACTCTGGAAAGACCTTTCTCCTACGGTGTTCGGCAGCATCACGCCCGGCACAAACCTTATTGTGGACAAAACGCAGCTTGGGGCGGCCGGAGCGGGAACATATGCTGGCGGTGGCCCTGGTTTCTACCAGGGCGGAGGTCCCGGGGCAGGTGCAAATGGACCCGGCGGAGGCTGTACTGGAAGCTTTTGGCAGTCCATAAACAACCCCTATGCCCTGGCTGATGGCGAGAAGGCGAGGTCCTGGCGCGGCGGATTTTCTGGTCATTATCTCTCAGGGGGAGGTAGTTGGTCTCATGATTACACCCGCCAAGGAAGTCCTTCGGGGATTGTAATTGTCGCCGTCGCTGGAACCCTTACGGTAGGCCCTGGTTTTACAGTGTCCGCAAACACTCCGCAGCGGGCCACCTTGCCGGGAGTCTGGGGTTTTGGCGGTATAGGCGGGGGCCGCGCGAAACTGCTTACCGGCGGTACCGTGACGGGCTCCCCCACGGTCCAGGCTAACGGCGGTCTTGGCTATAACCAAAACGCCACCTCGACTCTCCCGGGAGGCGCGGGCAAGGCCGACACCAGTACCTTCATCGCATGGGACATCTAATATGAGCATCACCATCCTTCATAATCCGGTCGACGGCGTTTCGCGGGATTTTCTTGCATCGCTTGGACTCCAGGAGCCTGACAAAGACGACACCGACGTTGTTGTTTCTGGTCAGCCCGTGCGCCTCATCTCCGACCACGCCAAGGCCGTAGCCGCGTGCCCAGGGTTCGGGTGCTATCCTGTACTGGTCTACGAGGCGGACGGGGCTGTCCACGTCCTCAACGGTCCCACGACATGGCAGCAGTGCCTGGACTTCATGAACGCGCCGTGGGGAGAAAACGCTCCGCCCGTCTCCCGCGAGATGACGCGCCTGGAGTTCCTAGCCCGCTTCACCGAGGCCGAGCTGGTGCTGCTCAAAGGTCTTGAGTTCTCGGACCCCAACGTGGGGCTCTTCTGGGAAGAGTGGCGCGCGGCAACGGCCATCCGCACCGACGATGCACGGACCGTCAACGCGGTGCAGCGCATGGAGGCCGCCGGGCTCATCGCCGCCGGACGGGCGGCCGAAATCCTCGGGGCGTGAACCATGCGGCGCTATATCTGGAACGTATTGCTGGGGCTGGACCAGTTCCTGTCCGTGCTCACCGGCGGAGACCCCGACGAGACCGTGAGCAGCCGGGTGGGCAAGGCGGCCGCCTCCGGGAGCCTTTTGGGTATGGCGCTGGAGCGCTGCCTGGACGCGGTGTTCGGGGCCGGACACTGCCGCCAGGCCATCGAAGCGGACGAAGGGGCGGATCGGGTCACGAGGTACTGAGAGGAGCGGCAGGGCGGCGGCAACCGCCCCACCGACGGGTTGCCTAAACAACCCGCCACGGCCGAAGCCGCGCTCCTGCCCGCGCGGGCGTTAGAGCGCTACCGCTTCCGGCGCTACCTGTAAAGAAAGGTAATGAGGGAAATACGTTGCGGCCACTGTAAGCGTCTTCTGGCCAAAGGCAGCGTGGTGGAAATCGAGATCAAATGCCCCCGCTGCCAAACCCTCAACCACGTGAGGGCCGCGAGCCCCAGCACCGAAGGCCATGGAGCCTCTGCCCAGGAGGCACCATGCGCGAGGTCTTTGAAAACGGAATAGTATCTTGCGGCGACGCGCTCGGCATCCTTCGGGAGATGCCGGGCGCGTCCGTCGATGCGGTGCTCACCGATCCGCCCTATTCGAGCGGAGGGCTGCACATGGCGGCCCGCCAGGCGGACCCGGCGGACAAGTACCAAAGGACGGGCACGAAACGCACCTACCCGCCCATGCTGGGCGACCTCAAGGACCAAAGGTCATTCACCATGTGGGCCACGCTGTGGCTGGGTGAATGTTGGCGCGTGTCTAGGTCCGGCGCGCCGTGCATGGTCTTCAGCGACTGGCGGCAGCTCCCGGCCATGACCGACGCCCTCCAGGGGGCCGGGTGGGCGTGGCGCGGCATCGTGGTGTGGCACAAGCCAAGCGCCCGGCCCAACCTGGGCGAGTTCAAGCACGACACCGAGTTCGTGCTCTATGCAGTGAAGGACAAGGCCCGCCCAACCCATCGCCGTTGCCTGCCCGGCGTGTTCAAGCACGCGGTGAACACGGCCAGGAAGGTCCACGTCACCGGCAAGCCGGTGGAGCTGGTCAAGGACCTCCTGGCCGTGACGCCCGAAGGGGCGACGGTGCTTGACCCGTTCATGGGCGGAGGCACCACGGCGCTGGCCTGCCTGGAGACGAAACGGCGCTTCGTAGGGGCGGAGTTGTCGCCCGAATACATGGACCTCCTCACCGCCCGCATCAGGCAGGCAGAGGAGGCGTTAAAACAGGCGTGAGATGAGACAGGGCGGCGTGCCGAATGCGGCGCAAATCAGTGCCGAATCGCGCGCCGCCTTACACATTGCGCCAGGTGGCCTTCAGCCCGGGGGAGTGGAAGTGTGATGGAAAGGGGACGCCTGAGACAATGGGGTCGAGGGTAGCCGTGAAAAAAGGTGGCTACGTCATGCTCTGACGTAACCACCTGAAATTCTTGGCGGGCAGTACAGGATTCGAACCTGTGGCCTTTGGCTCCGGAGGCCAACGCTCTATCCATCTGAGCTAACTGCCCGCGAGTTGGCCTTCGTATGCCGGGGCACGTCCGTTGTCAAGCAGGTCGCGCCAGGGCGGCCGCCTTCATCTGTTCGCGCCCCTGCGACACGCACACCATGTTGCGGCCGCCGGATTTGGCCAGGTACAGGGCCTGGTCCGCCTTGTGGATCAGGTCCTCGCGCCGGTCCAGGGAGCCGGGCGTGAGGGTGGCCACGCCGATGGAGGCCGTCACCTTGAAGGTCTTGTCCGAGAACTGGAAGCCCTTGTGCTCCACCTTGCGGCGGATGCGCTCGGCCAGCACCCAGGCCTGCTCCTCGCTGGTCTGGGGCAGGATGATCACGAATTCCTCTCCGCCGTAGCGCGCCGCGAAGTCCGTGTCGCGGCAGGATTCCTCCAGAATGGCCCCCACGTCGCGCAGCACCATGTCGCCGGCCTGATGGCCGTAGGTGTCGTTGATGGCCTTGAAGTGGTCCAGGTCGAAGAGCAGCAGGCTCAGGTTGTGGCGGTAGCGCTGGTGGCGCTTGAGTTCGTCGGCCAGCCGCTCGTCAAAGGATTGGCGATTGTGGATGCGTGTCAGGCCGTCGTGATCGGCCTTGGCCTTCACGTCACGGAAGAGCATGGCGTTGCGCAGGGCAAGGGCCAGGTGGTTGGCGGCGGCGTTGAGGGAGGTCACCTGGTCGCGGCCCAGTCGCAGGTCCTTGTCCTTGGAGATGGCCAGGCATCCGAAGGCGCTTCCGGCCACCTTGAGGGGCAGGAGCAGCGTGTTCTGGGGCGTGGGGTCGGCCAGGCAGTCTTCCGGAGAGCTCTGGATCAGATACTCCACGGTGAAGGCGTCCAGCATGCCTCCGGCCAGGCGCGTGCCGTGGCTCATGAGGTGTTCCACCCAGCGCTGGCGTCCGTGGGGATCCAGGCAGGGGGCCAGGAACAGCTCGGCCTCCAGGCGGCCCTCGTCGTCGGGCTGCCAGAAGATGCCCTGGAGGCCGTGCACGGGGAAGAGCAGGCTCAGGTCCTCGCGGGCGTCGGAGAGAATGCGCCCGGGCTCCAGGCTCTGGGAGGCGCGGGTGAGCACCGTGTTCAGAAAGATGATCTGATCCGTCTTGCGGGCCAGGAGTTCGCGCTCCAGCATGATCTCGCGGGTCATGCCGAAGATGTCGTCGTAGAGGCCGCGCACTTCCTTGGCGCGGAACACCGCGTCGCGCACCTTGTTGTCGGTGACGGGCGGCGTGAGCGCCGTGAGGAAGCCCAGTTCGAGGATTTCCTCCACGTCGGGCCCCTTCTTGTCGCTGTCGAGCACGAGCACGCGCTGGGTCAGCTCCCAGTCGCGCAGGTGACGGCGCGTGGACGGAGGCAGGGCGTTCCACACGGAAAGCGGCACCCACACCGTCAAGGGGCTGGCCTTGTCCATGTCCCTCTTGGAGGGCAGGCCCGAGACGGGCCAGTTCTTGATGGCGTATCCCGTGCCCAGGGCCAGTTCGATGGACTTTGCCAGTTCGTCGTCCAGGCCGAGGCCCCAGATCAG